>JAYPDO010000043.1:1616-27505 GCA_038125285.1 Opitutia bacterium | reverse complement strand
CGCTAATTCCATGAAACTATTTTTGTCTATCCTTCTTATTATCTTTTTTGCGGCAAAGGCCCACTCGTCCCCATACTCCTTCGCAGGTTACACTTGGGACCAGGACAACACTGTGGACAGGGTTGAGTTCCTTGGGGAGGAAAAGACCCTTGGCGGAGCTTACTTCAGTCCAGGATTGCCATCAAAAGTTACCCGAGGTGTCCAATTCCCTTCATCCCCCAAAGGCTTTGACCCCTCGTTGGCCATCGGTTCGAAAGATGAGCAGTTGGATGCGCCACGTGCTTTGAACCTACCTTTACACGATGACGGGATGGTAGCCCGCCATGGCGTGGCAGTCAGTTGGTCGAACAACCGAGCCATCCCGAATCTTAATGGGGAAGATTTTGCCGTCTTCGAGAGTGGGGAAGACGAAACCGGGAAAGCAGAGTCCCGCGGACCTGAACTATTCATGGTCCGTGTTCGCAATGGGATCAGCGGTGCTTGGTCCCCATGGATCCACCAAGCTACTGGCCGGTTCCAGCATTACAAGCTGCGTGGACGGGCCGGTGCCTTTGCTACCGGTTTTGAATTGGATGACTTTGGGATCCGTTTCGGTGGGCTGGTTGACCGGATCGAAATTGCGAACATGACAGGTTCGGATCGGATTATCGGGGAAAAAGCACCTTTTAAAGGCCGGGTCGTCTTTGATGCTGTTGAAGGATCGGCGATTCCGAAGCCCATCGTTTCGTATCTCAATTCTTACGAGGAGAATCATCTTTATGGCCCAGACATCCTTTATGTCGCCATCCTCCAGAAAACGATTACGAATCCGATCCAAAGGGATAAAGGGGCATATATTCCTCCGAAGCTGGAGGATCCGGAAGTTGAACAAGAAGTCCGTATCCTTGCACAAAAAGGAAGAGTGGATGTCTTTGAAAATGGCGCGTCAGCCTACACTTCAGTCCACGAGCTTGGGATGGGTTATAGCATTCCTGCCGGGTATTCAGTTGTGACTTCCCCCGATTCCGCTGTGACTTTGCAAATCCCTGGTGGTGCGATCCTCATTCTCCAGCCGAGTTCTCTGCTGTCTATTGATAGGAGCGATGGTCGGTCGGGCGGGCCGGGATCCATCAGTTTACCTGGTACCCCGGGTGTGGGTGAGTCCGGGCTCCCTCTTTCTTCCTCTATCGGAGCACCTCCCGCCATTTCTATTAACCTGATCCGCGGCAGTTTCATCCTGGTAAACCAGTCCAACGAAGGATCAACCCTCCCAGTTTCGGTCTTTGTCGGTAAAAGTGCATTGGAAGCACCGGGCGGAGGAATCCTTTATTTCCAGTTCGGCCAACCCCTACAAGGTTCCGACTTCCACGACCCTTGGGAGATCCGCAAACGTTTCTTCAATCTTAAGACTAGTATGGTATCCCCGGAGCCAGTCGTTGAGGAAGAAGCGGTTGTCCTCGATCCTCCTTTGCCTGAGCCTGGGCCGGAGCCAACGCCCGGACCAGATCCTGAACCTGAACCGACTCCCAAAGTAATAAGGGTAGATCCTCCTGCCCCGAACCCCACGGGATTCCCTTTTGAATTTTCCCCCCATCAACTCGCTTTTCAAGGGTTAGGATTTTTGCAAAACCCTGTCATTCCTGAAGGTACCGAAGATTATTATACTACTGTAACTGGGGCACCCTTGGATCCCAATCTTCTGCGTGGACTTCTCGTTCCAGGATTTGACCAGGATCCGGGTGGCAATGCCTTGGCCGAGTTGGCCGGCTACGTAGACCTGGACGGCAAGATCATGCTTGGTGCAGACCTGCAAGATGCATTTCTCTCTGATTCCATACTAAGGGACATTCTTGCTCAGGGTACTTCGGATAGTGTACCCCGGCTAACCTTCATTGATGCTGAGGGAGGGGCATTCATTGTTGCGGGGGGGCAGGCGACCAGTATTCCGCCCTCCATCCAAAAGCTTCTTCAAGAGAATCCCTCGCTGGTCGAATTTATCAAGGTCTCCAAAGATGGCGTCATGTTAGTGCAGAACGAAGATGGATCGTTAGATTTCCTTCTTGGCGAGGACGGGATATCCATCCTTTCCATGTCGAAGGATGATATTCCCCTCCAAGTCTCCCAGGACGAATTTGGTAATATTGCGTTCCTTGGCCAGGATGGTTCTGGATTTGGGGACGTGCTTTCCCCGGGGGTTGTCGGGAATCCGGGTGCCGATGACGAAAAAGTGATCAAAACTCCGGAGGGCAGGGAAGGTCAGCTTCGAAGAGCACATGCCCAGGCTGTCGCCCAAATTGCAGCGTCAAAGCAAAAACAGCGCAATGCTCTCTACCTCAAGCAACAAATTGCTGCACAGCAAGCCAAGACAACGCAGAAACTTGCACAACAACGGGCGGCCCGGGTTGCTGCGGAAAAGGCCAAGGCCGCAACGCTCCGCAAGCAGCAGGCTTCAAGATAGGCTTTCCTAGGCGAGGGACTAAATCGTCAACCGTTTGAAGATCCACTCAGGGATATGGCGGATTACAAATAAGATGGCCCACCACTTCTTTGGGGTGTAGAGGACATCCTTCTTCTTCAATATGGCGCGCTGGATGTCCTCGGCCACCTCGCTAGGCTTGGCCGCGATGTCCCCTTTGCCCAAATGGGCTGTCATAGGAGTATCGACAATCCCTGGCTTGATATTCAGGACTTGTACGTTGTGGGGGAACAGGCGGCCGCGGATACCGTCCGCAAACGCACTGATCCCAGCTTTCGCAGCGCAGTAGGTGTATAACGTCTTCCTTCCCCGGTCGGCGGCCACGGATGTGATTACCGCGATTGTCCCCGATTTCTGTTTTTCATAGTGCATGGCCAAGTGCGTCAATAAGGATGCCACGCTATTGAAATTGGTGTGGAGGGATTCCAGTATTGCCTCGGGGTTGTCCTGGGTAGCCAACTGGTCGGGCAAAGTCCCATAAGCGATGAGAGACAGGTCGATTGTCTCGCCTAGCGTGGAGCTGGCTTTCTCCAGGATAGCTGCATGGCCGGAAATGACAGTTAGTTCGGTTTCTAAAATATTGGCCTGGCAGAGGGAACGTTGCTCCAAGTCCACCGCTATGGACTTTAGGCGTTGTTCGTCCCTACCAACCAGCAGGAAACGGGCATCCTTGTGGGCCAATTTCCTGCATGTGGCTTGGGCTATGGCCGAAGTCGCTCCTAGGACAAGGATCGTCACAGGTTGTGGGTTCATGATTTAGCCTCCTGTTCTACCCTGCGCCAGAAACTCGAAGAGAATGCCGGGTCCACGAAGGGTAGGAATGCCTTGGTCTCCGGGTAGCATAAGGTAAACGCCCGGGGGGTCATGCAGGCATCTTTGGCCGGGTAGAGCCTCCCATTGTTTTTCAGGACGATCCTGTCCATTTCTTCAAAAAGGCGCATCGTTTTGTTACCACAATTCGGGAAGTCCAGGGCGACAGTCACGCCAGGCCTTGGGAAAGAAAGCAACCCTGGCGAACGGATTTCACCGAAGGTCTTGATCACGGCCAGGAAACTTCCTTGGCCGGACCGGGCGATCACATCCAGGATATCCCTCACGGCCTGGTGGTCTTTCATTTCCGGCAGCACGAACTGGTATTGGTAAAATCCCCTCTTCCCATAGATCCTGTTCCAGTCATGGACAGCATCCAGGGGGAAAAAGAACGGGTCATAATGTACAGTGGCCGTCTTCTCTTTTCCCAATTGTTTGTTGTAATATGCGAAATTGAAAGCCTTGACCGTGAGCGGGTTAAGCATGAAATTCGGGGCATCCATGGGGCAAGGGAGTTTAGGGGCATTGTGGACTTTCAGGCCATGCTTTGGGTTTTCGCTATGGTTCCCCCGGATGAAGATCCCTTTGCCATGGCTCTTGGATTGGGAATCCAGCCATGCCACTGTGTATTCAAAGTCTTTGTCGGAGCTGGCGGAGAGTTCCAGGAAGGCGTCCAAGTTTTTTACTTTGATTGTTTCTGAAACGATGGTGGATGAGACAATTTTCTTGAGCCTGATTTCTGCCCAAAGAATCAATCCTGTAAGGCCAAGACCCCCTATAGTCGCACGGAGCAAGTCGGTATCCTGGGTTTGGGTACAGACTGTAGACGTGCCGTCTGACCGTTGTAGCTCGATTCCCCTGACATGTCTACCAAAAGTCCCGGCCGTATGGTGGTTTTTTCCGTGGATGTCATTGGCGATCGCCCCTCCCAGGGTGATGAATTTTGTCCCTGGTACGACTGGAAGGAACCAACCTGCCGGGACGACGACCTGCAGTATGTCAGCGAGGGAGATGCCCGCCTCTGCCCTGATGGTTCCGTTTTCCCTGTCGAAGTGGATAATCCTGTCCAGCGATGCAGTCGGTATGAGGATTCCCCCGTCATTCAAGCAAGAGTCCCCGTAAGAACGGCCCAGGCCATAGGGCAGGAGGGACTTGCCGGCATGGATATCTGGCAAGGGTTGGTTCGTCCAATACCTTGGGTGGATCTCTTGGTCTGCTTTTAGGGTGCGACCCCAGCTCTCTCCTATGGCCATGGTCTAGTATAGTTTAGTTATCGGCTTATTTAGGATCTGCAAGCCATGGTGCAAGAAGCATAATCAGCCCGACCAAGTAGCTCAATTTGTCCCTGATTGCGAAAGTGACAGGGTCTTCCCGCATTTTCCCCCTTGAGGTCACCAGCCAGATGTAGCTGATCCATAGGAGCAAAGGGGGGCAGACCAACCAGAGGGCAGAGGGGTGGTTATATAGCGATGTGCTTTTGCCTGATTGCACATACAGGGCCATGACCAAAACTGCCAGGAAGCCGCTCGTTACCCCGAACTGCATTAACAGGGGCATGTCGTTCACATGGTAGTTCCTCCCGGAAGGCCTTTCCTTTTCCTGTGCAAGTAGGTTGTACAATTCAGCATACCTTTTGGCCATGGCGAGGCTAAAAAAGAACAGGGAAGAAAATGTGATGAGCCAATTGGAGGGCTGGACATAGCCTTCGAACAGTGGTCCTTGTTGTGGGCAAGAGGTCGAGGCCCCGATAAAGATCCTCATGGAGTACAGCCCTGCGAGCAGGAACACATCCAAGAGGATCTTGTGTTTGATATGGAAGGAGTAGGCACTTGTGATGAGTAGGTAGACCAACAGCAGGAAGGTGAAGGTCGGGTTGATGAGGAACCAACCGGTGCAGAACGAGGTAACAACAAGAATTGGCACCAGCATGATGGCGATATGGATGGGCAGTTTCCCTTCCGGGATCGGGCGTTTACGCTTGCTTTGGTTAGTACGGTCCGACTCAAGGTCCATGAGGTCGTTGGTCAAATAGACTGAAGATGCGCACAAGCCCATAGCCAGGAATGCCAGCACGGTCTTGAAGATCAATGCTGAGTCGGTGTACAAATGAGCGGTCATCAAAGGGACGAACAAAAGGGAGTTTTTTGCCCACTGGTGAGGCCGGCAGGCTTGGGAAGCGGCCTTGGCCAGGGACGTTTTCCTCTCTCCTATGGGTTTGACCGGTATCCCTAAGTTTCCAGCCTTGCGTTCCAAGGCCGCGGTCGAATTGGCAATGAAGGCTGCTCCCCCAGCCTCCCAGACTGGCAAGTCACAGTCTTCGTTTCCGATATAATCGAATCCCTTTTCCCCAAAACGACTTAGCAGTAATGCCGCCTTGTTCTTACTTTTGAGGTTCGGCCCGCCTGTGCTTGTCGCCAGAACTTCATCGAAAATGCCGGCATGTTCCGCTATTTTCTCAGCGATGATCCGGTGGCTGGCAGTGACAAGAAGAACCTTCCGACCCTTGGCCTTTTCCTCCTTGGCAAAGGCCAGCACTTCCTGGTTCCATGGAAGGTTTTCCAAGTCAGGGGTAAACCGGTTTGCAAGCTCCTCTTTTAATTTTGGCCTCCCCTGTGCAAACCATACCGGGGCTTGCAAAAGTGTCGCAGGGTTTTTCCTGGCAGTCCCAACAAGTGTCTCGAAGAGGCAATCGGTTCGGATAAGAGTCCCGTCCAGGTCTATGCAAAGGGGCTTGGGATTGGTTGGAATGTAAGTCATCCGCATGCGGAACGCTACGATTTACCGGGAAAGGTTGCATTGGTCGGACTAGGCTGCAACCTTGTTTTTATGGTATCGGCAAGCTATGACTTGATTTTGGTAGGCAGTGGCTTCGCGTCTTCATTTTTCCTGCACCGGGCGTTAGGGAAAATGGGCGAGGGTGCTCGGGTGCTCGTCTTGGAAGCCGGGGCGGCGGATCCTTGGGATTGGCAGGTCAGGCATGGTATAAACTCCAGTATACCTTACCAAGGTACCTATATCAATAAAACCCCTGCCAAACCTTGGGTTTATAGTCCTGGGTTCGGGGGCAGTTCCAAATGTTGGTGGGGATGTGCGCCCCGAATGCTCCCGGGGGATTTTGAAATAGCCACCCGGTACGGAGTCGGGAACGATTGGCCCCTGTCATACGGGGATCTTGAAGAGTACTACTGTGACGCTGAGGAAATCATGTCAGTCTCCGGTCCCTCTGGGGACAGTCCGTTTGAGAGGAGCAGGCCTTACCCCCAACCCCCACACAATTTGACCGACCCGGACAAGATCCTGAAGAAGGCGTACCCTGGCGGCTTTTTTGCCCATCCTACCGCCCGTGCCAGGCGGCCTGTCCGGGGAAGGGCGGCCTGTTGCGCGACCGGGACATGCCGCCTTTGCCCTTTGGATGCCAAGTTTACGATTGGTAACGGCTTGGGTAGTTTGTATGCCGACCCAAGGGTCGAGTTGCTACTCCATTCCAAGGCTGTGGAAATCGTTTTGGAGGGAGGGATGGCCAAAGGCGTCAGGTTTATCAAAGGGGGCAAGGAGGAGATTGTCGCAAAATCGGGGGTCGTAGCGCTGGGTGCTAATGCCCTGTTCAATCCATTCCTTCTCCTCCGGTCTGGCATCAATCATCCCCTCGTCGGTAGGAACCTGAGCGAACAGCTTTCAATCACGGTAACAGCTGACCTCGATGGCGTGGACAACTTCCAGGGTAGCACCAGCCTGACGGGGCATGGGTATGTCCACTATGACGGGGCGCACCGTAAGGAACGGGCTGCCGCCCTCATTGAAACTAGGAACATTCCTAAACTAAGGCACGAAAAGGGGCGCTGGCGCCAGAGGTTGGAGGTCACATTTATTTTCGAGAATCTCTTGGAGCCGGATAACCGCATAATGGCCGGTTCCCTAGACAATAGCCGGCCGGAAGTAGAATGGAAGGGCGACTCCGCATACGCACTGGAAAGCCTGGGCAGGGTGGGTGAGTTGGCGCAGGCTTTCTTAAGCCCACTTCCTGTTGAGAAACTCTATGTCCCTGAGCTGCCTTCAAGAACTGTCAGCCACAACCTCTCCACCACCATTATGGGCAGGGATCCCCAAACTAGTGTAGTTGATCCCGGTTTAGTCCTTCATCAAGTCCGGAATTTGCTCGTCCTGGGTGGCAGTGTTTTCCCAACGGCTTCACCCGCCAACCCGACACTTACCATTTGTGCCCTTTCTTTGTTGGCGGCAACGAAGCTATATGGATGATCATTGGGAATTACTGATGAGCCGGAAAAAATTCATCCTTACCGGAATCTTCCTTTGTTTTGCTGGAGCCTGCCTATGGGCCGGATGGTGGCTCAGGATCAAGTCAAAGAAGGATATGCGTGGAATCATAGTCGAAATTCTGAGGCGAAGGTTAGACTATGTCCACCACGCTCCTTGGAGCCTTAGCCTCTTTGCATCGGAGTATCAGGGACAATTGGATGGGTATGGGGGGGGCCAGTTGTTAAAATGCGCCCTGTTCCTCCCAATCTATGGGCTCTTCGACCTCTGGATAATGAGATCGGCAACGCATCGAGGCGCTTATCTTGATGTAACCCAGCCTTTGGTGACCCGTTACTTGTTGGCAACTGGCTTCTTCAGTGGAGGCAAAGGGGAGCCCAATTATTCTTCCCCCCTAGATTACAAGGCCGGGGCACTTCGGGGATCGCGAGTTTGTAACAATCCATGGGCTGATTTTTCTGGCGCTTAATTATACCAGAAGCCTTTTTTCAAAGAGTCCGATTCACATTCCAATAATCAATCCAGCCATGGGAGCGTTAGCTAACTTCAATTTTCGGCACTTGCCTTGTCCTGTGGTGGTAAATTCTTGAATTTCCCTGGCTAGGTGTCCCACCCCTAAATTCCTAATGACCATACGCCATTTTATCTCCCTGTGGACGCTTTACAGCGCAGTCGCGTTAGGGTTGGCATACTGGGGGCTAGTAGTGAAAATGGGCATCCCAAACCCGGGTATGGACGATGCTTACATCTTCTTCGTTTACGCACGCAACCTTGCAGAGGGGCATGGATTTGTTTACTTTCCAGGCGGGGAACATGTTGAAGGTTTTTCCTCCCCATTATGGACAATTTTCCTCTCCATGGTGTGGAAATATTTTGGCGGATTCGGTTGGGGCTTGGCCTCTTTTTGCATCCTTTTGACTAGCCTCGGAACCGTCATTTCCCTTCAGGTTTTCCTTCGAATTTTGAGTGTTACTGGCTTGGCCGATGATAAGTCAAAGTATGCCATTTGGATTGGTGCCGCATGGTTTGGAGCATGGGCTTTTGCCTCACCCGGATATATCGTTTGGGGAGGGCTATCGTTGATGGAAAATGCCTTGTGGAGCCTTGTTTGGTCTGTTTGTGTTATAGTTTTGTTGGAAATTATACTTTCGAACAAGGTAAATGTATATTGCTTGGTAAAATTTGTATTTTTTTTAATCATCCTTTTGCTTTGTCGACCCGACGGTTTGCTTTGGTCCCTGATTTTTGGGATATTATCCCTTTTTTGCCGTTGGTTTGTTTATGGTTATGATCGAGATTTTATTAGGGTATTCCTATTTGGATTAATAATTTTTTTCATCATATGTTTTTCTATGTTAATTTTCCGATTAAATTATTTTGGACACCCATTGCCGAACACATTTTACGCCAAGGTTTCCCCTGACACTGCGTACAACTTTTCACAGGGATTGCGGTATTTGGCCCGATTCGGCCTTTGGCATTGTGGAGTCATCCTTTGTGTCCCTTTTGCTGTGTATTCCTTCATTTCTTTAGCCCGCGCCGTGCATGGCAGGTGCTGTACCGGAACGCCGGGAGACCCATATATCTTGTTCCGGGGTATCGTCGGCTCCTTGGTCTTGGTCGGATTGGCCGTCCCGTTGTTGGTGGGGGGGGACCATTTTGCTATGTTCCGTTTGATGCAGGTGTGTTGGGTTTGGCTTCCACTCCCATTCTTTCTTTGGCTGTGGAAACGGCAGAAATACGGCAGCGCGAAGTGTGGCTCCATATGCCGTGGCGCCTTCGTTTCCATTGGTGTGTCTGTCGGGTTCCTTTCTATGGAGCCTTGGATTGGGTTGTCCGCCCAGAGCCCGATTGCATCCGAATTCCGTATTGCCGGGCGTGATCTCCGCACAGGCGTTTTACTGAACCAATTGTTCCCTGGTGAAGAAAAGCCGGTTGTCGGGGTTCGGTGCGCCGGTGCGATTGCCTTCTCTTATAAAGGTAGGGTCCTGGATTTGATGGGATTGAATTATGTTGCCATGGCGCATTCGCCAGGGAACCGCCACGGGAAGAAGAACCATGCTGCGTTCAACCTGGATGTTTTCTGGAAAAATCCCCCAGATGTCCTTTTGCCTTACGTTTCCAGTGGAGTTCAAGAGTTGGAGGATGGTTACCGTCTGCAGCGAGCCAGGTACTTGGCTGATCCCCTTTCCGATCCGTTCAAGGGGCTCCGGCTCTCCCCCGAATTCTTGGGAGGATACACGTTGGGGGCACTTGATGACAGTTCGGGACAACTCTTGGGTGGTTGGTTCAGGAATCCCTTGTTAGAGGAGTTGCCTCCTGGCATTCGGTTCCTGCCAGCCAGAATATCCTTTTAGGGAATGCGTGCCAGCCTGGGTGGCTGGATTTATAATGGATTTTCAGCCTAAGGGGATCCAGTCCGCAGGGCAGAGGTCTGTTGTGTCATGGGGACTATCCTTGAACCAGTTTTTGGGGTAATGGACAGTTTTTTCCGGGTGCCCGCAAAGCCATGCCGCCCACCAGCTGAACGTGCTGTTGGCGATAATGTGGTGTTGGCATTGGGACATGAGCAGGAGGTCGAAGTGTGCGGTTTCCTCGTTGTTGTGGTCAACGGGGTGGAGTGTGATCCCTTTTGCAGGAAAGTTGGCGATGGCCCAATTGGGGTCGTCCGAGAATAGGAAGGCTGTCGGTTCTTCTAGTTTGGGAGCCAAGCTGGCGAGTGCTTCGGAGTAGTACGCCATTGGGAGTGTGCCGTGGGTCTGGTTTGTACTTGGATCGGAAACCAAGTCTCCCCTGCGGATGTGGATAGAAATGGAGTCAGGGGCATTCCGGATGATGTGAGAAGTTTCCAGAGTCTTGCCGTAGGGGAGGGCTTTCAGAGTGAAGTCTTCCCGAATGGTCTCTTCGACGTCTTCAAAGTATTTCGGGCTTTGCCAGTCACCCTCCAAATAGGCGGGAGTCTTGATTTGAAGGAGTGAGGGTTCGAAGCGGAAGGATAGTTCGCGGATGATCCTACGTTTGTGGAGGGGGCGTTTGAGGTCGAGTAGGCCTTGGACGAAGGCTATGGGGTCGATTTTCCTGTGGATATGGAGCCGCCATTTGTCCTCCGGTTTGGCGAAGAGTGCGTCTATGTTAAAGTGTTTGAGGGCGAACTTGCGTAGGGTACAAGATTCGAACTTCTGGGTATCAAGGTAGAGGGGAAGCCCGGCTTTGATGGAGACCCGCCTTGCCATGGCATACTGGAAGAGCTGGTTGCCCATCCCGCCGTTGAGTTTGACTAGGATCATGTTTCTGGGGATGGCGGGTTTTTCAAAATGGTGGTGGGTAGGCCGAGGGCAGTCAGGAATTGCATGGTGACTTTGCGGATGTCGTACTTTGTGGCGAGCTGCGAAGCGTTTTCCCGTATGCTTTGGATGCCATCGCCGCCTTGCAGGATTGTGCGGATGGCAGCGGCCAGGGCTTCCGTGTCCGGTCGGTCTACTGTGACGGCATATCCTTCGAACTTTGCGTGGCGTACCAGGAATGACCATTCCGGGGCATGGATGAGGATGGGGCGCCCAGTGGAGAGGTATTCGGTCAGTTTGGTCGGATAACTGGTCAAAGCACCTTCTTTTGTTTTTCCATAGAAGGGGAGGACGGTTACGAGGATGTGTGCACTGGCTTGGAGGGCGACTACTTCTTCTTGAGGGAGGGAGAGGATTTCTACGCAAGGTAGGTCAAACCCGGCTTGGAGCAATTCTTCTGCGGGGGTGGGGGTACTGAGGATGAGCTTGGCTTCCAACCCGGGGTTTTCGTGGATTGCACTGGCGATACGCAGGAGCCCTTCTTTCTGGCCGACGACGATACCGGTGTGTACAATGCGGTAGGGCTTTTTCCCAGATGGGGGAGGGAGCCTCTCGATTTCATTCCAACGTTTCTCCAGCTCAAGGGTATGGGGAAGAAATGTAGTCCCGAGGCCGAAGCGCAGCTTAAAGTCTTGGGCATACCCCTCAGATATAATAAGGCGGTTTTGGGAGGCACTGAGGATTTTTGATTCGTAGTTGTCGATGAACCAGCCTTCGAATGGGGCGATGGCCGACCGGCGGACGGGGATATCCATATGGTAGGTGTAGAAGGGCAGGCCTGTCTTCCTATGTGCAAGGTAGGCTCCAATCAGGCAAGGCCAGTTTGGGTAAACCGCAAGGATGCAATCCGCACCGGTTTCTTTGATGGCTCTTAGAGTTAGGTAGCGGAAAGCAGGGATGAGGGCGAAGCGGAAATAGCGTTCCCAGCGCCAGATGTAGGGAATTTTCTCCAACAACCAGCGCGGGATCCCTGTTTTGTAGACTCTTATGCCCTCAGGGACAGGGGATCCTGGGTTGCCCGGGGGGAGGGGTTGGTTTTCTGTGACTATGGAGACCGCGTTGGGGGCGAGTTGGTTTGCCAGGTTCCTTAGGACAGTCGATGTCCCGCTGATGTTGGGCGGATAATATGCTGAAGCGATGACGACCTTGTTGTTCTTGAAGTCTCCTAGCATGTGTCCTGGCAGGTGGTCTTGGCTTTGGTTTTGAACAAAAACGCAGGTTCTGGGGGTTTTTTCTTTTCCTCCCCAGGAATTCCGCTTTTGTACATCACTTTCAATGACAGCTTCACCAGGAGGAGAAAACTGAAAAAAGTGAAGGTAACCGTATTTGTGACCCCGAAATCCAGCGTTTTGGACCCACAGGGTGCCGCCGTTAACCAGGCGATGCACAGTTTGGGTTTCAAAGGTTCTTCCAATGTCCGCATTGGAAAACTTATTTCATTCAATTTGGATGAGGAAGACTCGGCGGATCTCCGGGTGCGTCTGGAAAAGATTTGCGAGGGGTTGCTTAGCAACCCTGTTATTGAGGACTACTCATACGAGGTATCCAGTGCTTCCTGACCCTGTTGTCTGGCGATGTCGGATTGTCTCTTACAATTTATTCATTTGTCGGGATTTACCCGAGTGCCTTGGCCGTCATGAATGTTGCGGTAATCCAATTCCCAGGTTCTAATTGCGACCGTGATGCCTACCGGGCTTGCATCGGACCGCTGGGGGTGGAGTCCGCCTTGGTCTGGCACAAGGAAACTTCCCTGGATGGTTTTGACGCCGTCATATTACCCGGGGGATTTTCCTATGGGGATTACTTACGGTGCGGAGCGATTGCGAGGTTTTCCCCTGTCATGGCGGCTGTGCAAGAATTTGCCAATGGCGGGGGATCCGTTTTAGGGATTTGCAACGGTTTCCAAATCCTTTGTGAGTGCGGTTTGCTGCCAGGCGCATTGTTGAGGAACGATTGCTTGAAATTTATCTGTAGAGACCAATGCCTAGTTGTCGAGGACTCCAACGACGCCTTCTGCCGGGACACTCTTGGGGAGAAGGTCGTGATCCCGATTGCACATGGGGAGGGCAATTACCGTATTGATGACGAGGGTTTGGCCAAGCTGGAGGAAAACAAGCAAATCCTTTTCAGATACTCACATCCGGACGCAGATTTTGAAGGGGATGTAAACCCTAACGGATCTGTCGCTTGTATTGCAGGGATCCGGAACGAGGCCGGCAATGTTTACGGTATGATGCCCCACCCTGAAAGGGTAGTCGAAGATTTCCACACTAATCAGGACGGCATCCGAATTCTGGACGCTTTCCTGTTCCCTGGAGGGAAAGCCGCAAGTTGATCCATGAGTGACGAAAATCCAGCCGGGGAGACCCCTGACATTGAAGAGGAATTGCGAGTCCCCATCACGCCCGAGTTGGTGGAGAAGCACGGCCTTCTCCCGGAGGAATATGAAAAGATCCTGGAAATACTTGGCCGCGAACCGAACCTGACCGAACTCGGGATTTTCGGGGTGATGTGGTCCGAGCACTGCGCCTACAAGAACTCAAGGCTCTTGCTCCGGCAATTCCCCACGGAGAAGGCGAATCCTTCAGGCGGTTACGGGGAGATCCTGGTCAAGGCCGGGGAGGAGAATGCAGGCGTTGTGGACATCGGGGACGGCTGGGCAATTTGTTTCAAGATCGAATCCCATAACCACCCCAGCTTCGTAGAGCCTTTCGAAGGCGCTGCCACTGGAGTCGGCGGGATCATCCGTGATATTTTTACGATGGGCGCCCGGCCGGCTGCATTGACCAACTCGCTCCGCTTCGGGAAACTGGAGAGTGCCCAGTCACGTAGAATCATGCGCGGTGTCGTTTCCGGGATTTCCCACTACGGCAACTGTATAGGGATCCCCAATATTGGAGGGGATGTGTATTTTGACGAGTGCTACGAGGGCAACCCCTTGGTTAACGCCCTTTGCCTGGGCACGCTCAAGCATGACCAAATAAAGCGTGGCGCTGCAAAAGGCGTGGGGAATCCTGTCTATTACGTAGGAGCCCCGACTGGTCGGGACGGCATGGGCGGCGCAAGTTTCGCATCCAAGGACATTTCGGAAAATAGCCAGGAGGATCGACCCGCCGTCCAAAAAGGCGACCCTTTCATGGAAAAGCTCCTGATGGAAGCGTGCCTGGAGATGATGGCCGTAGAGGGATTGGTTGTAGGGATCCAGGACATGGGGGCTGCCGGGCTGACTTGTTCCACTTGTGAAACTGCATCCCGCGGTGCCACCGGAGTGGAGATCGACCTCGATTTGGTTCCCCAACGGGAAACCGGGATGAATTCCTACGAGATCATGCTCTCTGAGAGCCAGGAGCGGATGCTAGTCATTGTTCAGGCCGGGAGGGAAAACGAAATCGAGGAAATTTTTGCCAAGTGGGATCTGCATGCTGCAAAGATCGGGCAAGTTGTGAAAGGCGACCGGATGACCGTCAAAAAGGACGGCAAGGTCATGGTCTCCATCCCCGCCCAGAAATTAGCGGACGACGGCCCTGTGTACAAAAGGGAGACCAGCGTTCCCGCTTACCTCGCGGAGAAACAGAATTTCAACTTTGATGATTTGCCCGACCTTGAGGATGACGAGATCCGTTCGACCTTGAAAGGCCTCCTTTCCCATCCCTCCATCGCCTCGAAGGAGTGGATCTACCGCCAATATGACCACCGGGTGATGGCCGACACCATGGTTGACCCTGGTTCTGCGGCTGGTGTGATCCGGATCGATGCCGGGGGCAAACCGAAGTTTGTTGCCCTTACCAACGACTGTAACAACCGCTATTGCCACCTCAACCCCTACCGAGGTGGCCAGATCGCCATTGCCGAAAGCCTCCGCAACCTTACTTGCGCGGGTGCCCGCCCACTGGCTATGACGAATAACCTCAATTTCGGTAACCCCTACAATCCTGAGACCTACTACCTGTTCAGCGAAGCAGTACGAGGTTTGGCAGATGCGTGCAAGTTTTTTGACCTCCCGGTCATCGGTGGCAACGTCAGCCTCTACAACCAGAACCCGGAAGGATCTATAGACCCGACGCCTGTTGTCTCCGTGGCAGGCTTGATCGAGAGCCGTGCTGACATTACCCGCCACACTGTCCAACTAGGCTCCGATGCCCTCCTTTTACTTGGTGGTCTTCCCAACGAACTCGGAGGCAGCCTCTACCTGGAAACCCGTTTCGGCCTCAAGACCGGGGACGCCCCGGCCGTCGACCTGGAATTGGAGAAGAACCTCAGCGACTTTATCCACCGGCAAATTTCCGCAGGCCGCGTCCGTGCTTGCCATGACCTCTCCGAAGGTGGGTTCCTGGTCACCATGTTCGAAATGCTCTTTTCCAAGCGCAGCTATGGGGCTCAAATCTGCTTTGAGCAGCCCAAGCCGGGAGAGCGACTGGATGCCTTGCTATTCGGCGAGTGCCAAAACCGCTACATCATCTCCGTCCCGCCCGGGGAACTGCCCTCCGTGGTGAGAGACGCAGAAGAGGTGAAAATCCCGGTAAACATGATCGGCCAGGTGACGGAAAATTCTACCTTCTGTCTTCATGTAGGTTCCAAAAATCTCATGGACGACGAGATCGACGAGTATCGCAACGCCTGGGAGCAATCCATCCCGCAAAAAATGGAGCATGCCTGACAGCCGTTGTCGATACCTACAAAGTCCCTTTTCCCAAACCCGAATCCTCCTTCCCTCCTTTCCATGAGTGACCAGCTCACCCACGAATGCGGCATAGCCCTCATTCGCTTGTTGAAGCCACTGGAGTACTATTACGAAAAGTACGGTACCAACCTCTACGCCCTGCAAAAGTTGTTCCTCCTGATGGAAAAGCAGCACAACCGAGGCCAGGATGGGGCTGGGATCGGTGCTATGAAGCTGGATGCCCAAGTCGGCCATCCATTCATGTTCCGCGACCGGAGCATGGAGACCAATGCCCTCTCCCAGATCTTCCACCGGCAACTGGCCCGATACGACCAGCTCAAGGCAGAAGGCTCACTGCACCCGGAATTTCCCCGCACCGTCAAGGAACACTTTGAGTTTGCCGCCGAAATTTACCTTGGCCACCTTCGCTACGGGACATCGGGTGGATACGGGATCGGTTCCTGCCATCCCTATTTCCGAAGGAGCAACTGGTCTGCCAAGAACCTCCTGCTCGCCGGGAACTTCAACATGACCAACACGGAGTCCCTCAACAACAAAATGATCGAGGAGGGCCAGCACCCGATCTTTGACACCGATACCCAGTCCATCCTGGAATCCCTGGGCAGTTGTATCGACCGTGAGCATGACCGCCGCTTGGAGAGTCTGTCGGGGAAATCCCTGTCGGGTGAGGCCTTGTCAAAGGCCGTTGGTGAGTCGATGGACCCGATCCGGATCCTCCAGGAAGCGACCGAGAATTGGGACGGGGGGTATGTAATTTCCGGGATCATCGGCAACGGGGATTGCTTCATCCTGAGGGATCCTACTGGCATCCGTCCTTGCTTCTACTTCATCAATGAGGAGTTTGCTGCCTTTGCCTCGGAACGGGTTCCCTTGATGAGTATCTTCGAGAAATCGGAAGAGGACATCCATGAAGTACAACCTGGGGAAATCCTCTGTATCAAGGCGAGTGGCGAACTCCTTTCCGGCCAACAGGCAAACGTCCTGCCACGCCACTCCTGCACTTTCGAGCGCATTTATTTCTCTAGGGGGAACGACCCCTCCATCTATGCCGAGCGAAAAGCCCTTGGCGCGTCCCTGAAAAACCAAGTTGTAGAGGCCATCGGGCATGATTTCGCCAATACACTTTTCAGCTACATCCCCAATACTGCGGAAACTGCATATTACGGCTTCCTGGAGGAACTCCACCACCATTTCCGACAATACGTCAAAGAAAGCATCTTGGAAGCCCAGTCAGAAAACCGCCTCACTGATAGCCTCTTGGACGAACTCTTTGACAACCCCTGGGTCCGGTCAGAGAAAATTGCCAACAAAGACATCAAGCTCCGCACCTTTATTACCCAGGAAAGGAACCGTACACAGCTCGTTTCCCATGTGTATGACATTACCTACGGAGTTGTCAGCCCGGGGGACAACCTCGTCTGCCTGGACGACTCCATCGTCCGTGGAACCACCCTGCGGGAGTCCATCCTAAAGATCCTGACCCGCCTGGATCCAGGCAAGATCATCATCGCTTCCACCGCCCCCCAGATCCGGTACCCGGACTGCTACGGGATCGATATGTCCGAAATCGGGAAATTCATTGCCTTCCAAGCCGCCACCCAGCTCCTAAACGAACGCGGGGCAGGCAACATGCTCCACGAAATTTACCAAAAATGTTGTGCCCAGGCGGATAAGCCTGCTGCAAAAATGGTGAACCATGTGCGTCGGATTTATGACTTTTTCCGTATTGAAGAGATCTCGGCCAAGATCGCCGAACTCGTCCGCCCGCGGGATGTGGAATGGGACGGGAAAATCGAAATTATCTTCCAAACCCTGGAAAACCTCCAGGCCGCCACCCCTGGCCACAACGGCATGTGGTATTTTAACGGGGAATACCCGACGCCAGGTGGTTATGCCGTCTTAAACCAAGCCTACATCAATTTCTACGAGAAACGGATTGAGCGCAGTTACTAAACTGGGTTAGAGGGATGCTGCCCTTGTTCCCGGATTCATAGTCAGGAAACCAACCTGTCACAAAATCCTGACAAAGAAACGGTTGACTGTAGAATTCTAGATGCCATAAGAAGTTGTGCATGGGAAATGAGCCACCTAAACGGATCCTTGTGTTGAACCGCTTGTGGCAACCCGTCAACATAGTTGGAGTGCGGCGGGGGTTCAGCCTCCTTTTCCAAGACTTGGCGCAAGTGATCCAATCCACCTCAGGGCATTTTGAAATCCTGGACTTTGGCGGATGGCTTGAATACAGTGCAGGCAACCCTTCCGACAACCCCGCCAAGGCCGTCCATACGGTACGCCTTGCTTTATTGATCCCTAACGTTCTTCTCCTCCGGGACTATGACCGGTTGCCTGTCCGTGAAGTCACTTTCAACCGGCAGAACCTCTTCGAAAGGGATAGGAACAGATGCCAATATTGCAACAATACCTTTTCACCCAAGGACTTGAACATGGATCACGTTATACCCCGCGACCGTGGTGGGAAGACCTCTTGGGAAAACGTGGTTACCTCCTGTATCCGTTGCAACTCCAGGAAGGCCAACCGTCTTCCCCATGAAGCAGGGATGCACCTGGTCCGCCGTCCTGAGAAGCCCAAATGGCGTCCCTTCGCCAGTTCCCTCCAGGAAGAGAAATGTGATGAAACCTGGATCCAGTTCTTGAATCTCAAGGGCTGACGGCTCAGGAATTGCATTGCCTACCCCCTTGCATCCTTCCCCCGGATGAAGGGGGATCCTTGGATAGCTGGTTACGATCCCTGTTTTTCCTAGGAATTCTCTCGCCCTGGACTGGAAAGACAGTATCTTCCCCTGCCCATTATGTCCAGTGACGGAATATGGCACCAAATCCAAGATGAAGCGGAATACGTGCTCCAAGGGGAACCCCGGTTAAGGAGTTTCCTGGAGCGCACAATCCGCTTCAAACCAAGCTTGGAAGATGGGGTTTCTGCTTATCTTTCCCGAAAACTCGGGGAAGCTTCCTCGTGCTTTCCTGCCGACCTTTTCCTGGAAGCCTTTCACCATGACGCATGCCTCGGGGGTTGTGTCGCAAAGGATCTCCTCGCCGTTGACGAGCGCGATCCTGCCTGCCACAGCTTGCTCTCCGTTCTTTTGTATATGAAAGGGTTCCATGCAATCACCACCCATCGGTTGGCCCACTACCTCTGGGAACACGCCCGCCGCAAGGATCTTGCCCTTTATCTCCAAAGCTTGGTGTCGGAAATCTATTCAGTGGACATCCATCCTGCCGCCAAGATCGGTGCAGGGGTCATGTTGGATCATGCGACTGGTTTTGTCGCTGGGGAAACCTCTGTCATAGAGGACGATGTTTCCATTCTCCATGGGGTCACTTTGGGCGGCACGGGCAAGGAGGAGGGGGATCGGCACCCGAAGGTCAGGCGCGGTGTATTGATTGGTGCAGGGGCAAAAATCCTCGGAAATGTGGAGATCGGCGAAAGCGCGAAGATCGGGGCAGGCAGCGTAGTTTTGAAGGATGTCCCTCCTCACGTTTCCGTCGCAGGAGTACCGGCCAAAGTAGTGGGGAAAACCAATGATTTGCCCTCTTTGAGGATGAACCATAACCTCTGAAATTTAAAGGCATGAAGAAATTGACCCCCTGGCAACTTTGGGCGGCTTATGGTTTGGTGGCGATAGCCTGCGCTGCTGTATTAGCCTGGATTTTAGTTCCCCGAAAGGACGCCATCAAAGAAGTAGCAATGGTCAAGCGTGTGGAGAACCTCCACCGGATGGGCAACTTATATAAATCCAAGGGCGATTTCCCCAAGGCGTTGGATACCTTTTCCAATGCTTACCAATATTCATCTTCAGGGCTTCCGAAGGAACACGCTTGCGTACAAACCAGTCTCCTGAACCTTGCGATCCTTGAAAAGTTGATGGGGAATTATCCTGCATCCCTCAGCAATTTTGAAGAGCTTTACGCCCTTCGGAGCAAGCTGCTCGGCTCCCTTTCCCCTGAAACTTTGAATATCCGGATCAATGTGGCCACCTTGAATTTCTTGAATGGGAACCTGATGGAGGCGGAGGAGCATTACCGGGCGATCCTCGAAGCCCGCATGCAGGTACTTGGCCCGGAAGATTCGGGTACTCTCTACAGCCGGGTTCATTTGGCTTGGTTCCTCAGGCATGTGAACCAACTGGAGGAGTCCCTTACTTTACTTGACAGTGCCCTGGCTGGATTTGAAAAATACTATGGGGAGGAGCACCAGGGCACGATCCTTACACTCCTGGACAAAGCTTTGACCCATATTTCCGCCAAGGATTTCCCAAGTGCCGAGACTTGTTTGGTCCGGATTTTGGATATCGACAAGCGCATGTCTGTAGGGGAGACCCGCCGTCTGCGCGTTCAATCCATTTTGGCTACCAACTATCGGCGCATGTTCCTTTTTGAAGAGGCATTGGCTCTCCAGGAGACCATCCTTGAAGAGCGCAAAAGGACGCTGGGTCTTTCCCATGTCATGACGGCGGCAAGCTTTTTTGAGATCGCCCTGACCCATTCCGCATGGGGAAATACAAGGGAAGCTGTCCTTGCCCTGTCCCAGGCCAAAATGATTGCTTACCACTATCTTGGGGAAAGCCATCCCTGGTTCTTGCAGATCGAGGAGGAATTAACCCGCCTACAAGGCCAGCGGGATCTGTTGACCTCCCGAACCTCTGGGGCAGATTGATTACCAAAGGGTCTCCGACCTGCCCCCAAGTTAGTACAGTTTCCAATGAAAGTCTGCTAGGTGTTGTTTGGTTTCATTTTTAGGTTGCAAGCCCTGTCTTCCGGGGATCCCTCCGCAAAGGTGGATGGAGTAAGGTAGCCCAGGGAGCTTTGGGGGCGCACTTCGTTGTAATCGGCTCTCCAGCCCTCTATTTCTACCCTGGTATAATTTTGTTCCAGAACATCCGGGATACCCTCCTCATCCGAATCCGGGTCGGGAGAAGCTGGTACGTTCTGGTCTGTCACACCAATCCATATTTCGACAGCGTCAGCGATACAATCCCCGTCCGTATCCGCTTTGGTCGGATCCGTTCCCGCCAGAAAATACTCAAAGCCATCCATCTACCAATCGCCGTCGGAGTGCTTTTTGAAAGGATCCGTTCCCAGCCTTTGTTCGTACGTATCCGGCAAGCGGATCCCGTCCAAGTCCACGATGAAAAAATCTTTCACGACCCAGGTTGAGGTGGTACAGCCAACTAGGTTAAATGGTTGCCAATGACCCTATTGAGCCTACCAAAGGTGTTCCAGCAGCTTTGGCCCGAAGGGTCTGTTGAAGCGATCCCTAAGCAACCAAGGGAATGAGTCATTGGGGGCAAATATTGGAGAAACGGTGTACTCTTTTTCTATTATTGCCACGTCACGCCTTTTAGGGTCGGATCCCACTCCTACTTCAAAGCCGTCGTGCCAACCGTCGCCGTCATGGTCCGGGTTGTCTTTGTCTGTTCCCCAGAATGCTTCTAAGAGGTCAGGGAGCCCGTCTACATCTGAATCCAAGGAGTAACCGTCAGGCACCAATGGGTCAGATATACCCGTGTGGTATTCGATGCCATCCGAAGCACCATCCCCATCCGTATCAGGGTTTGTCGGGCTGGTGTTCACGATAAAAAATTCATACCCATCCATTAGTAGGTCTCCATCAGTGTCCGGGTTGCGCGGATCGGTTCCCACGCGTTCTTCGTCGGTGTCGCCAAGGCCATCGTTGTCAGAATCCACTAGGATAAATTCTTTCGAGCCTTCCTGGATGACCTGTGCAAAGGCCTTTTGGGAGTTTTCCATTTCATATCCTGTTAGGTTGACTTCCGAATAGGCTACGATCAGCTCTTCGGGGTTTGCCGTTGCAAGGACTTGGGTGATGTCCAGATTCCCTAGTAAGCTTCCGATCGGCTCCGAAGTATCACTTGCAGCTTTCCTAAGCCTCTCAATGAGGGGTTGGGGGGCATTAAGGACAGTTGCGGAGGCAATTGCTCCTTCAACGCACCCCCTTATGGCTGCTGCGACCAGCAAGCTTGTATCAATGTCCAACCGTCCGGCATGGTTGGCCGCTTCCAATGCCATGGCGTTCGACATCCTTCTGGCCATGAGAAGCAAATCTTCTTCGTCTTGGTCTAATCCCAACACTACTTCAATTGCTCCGGCCATTGCTCCAGAGGCTGCACTTTCCTGGGTTTCTAAGCTGGCTTTCCGAGGATCCTTTTTTTGTTCCTGGTCTTCCCCGGCCTCTCCCTTATTTCCCTCTGGAGGAACTGGGGTGGCTTCCAGTGTGGCACGTGCGCCAGCATCGTCCGATGCCTTTTGTAGGGTTTCCAATGTCACGTCGGCACCTTCGTTATCCAGGGCTGCGGCTTCTTCAGAAAAAGCGGCATTTTCTTCGTCCGACAAAACTTCTGATTGGGTTGCCCCGATTTGCTGCCCGTCCTGCGTTGCCCTGACCGATGACTTTTGGCCGCCTAGCATTTGGACTTTTTTTCCTGAAGGGGGGGTGAAATCAATATTCCCTTTTCTCAGACTTAGGGAGCCTTCCACGGTCCCATTTTCATTCACTTTGACCGTTATTTGCCCATCTGTGCCCCGGATCCCAGCTGATCCGATAGGGGAATCAATATCAAATGTTGAGCCTGTTTTGAGTTTCTTCACCTTAAAATACATCTCCCCGTAATTGAGGCTGAGTTTAGTGGAGGACGGGCTAGGTTCCGTTTCCGTTGCACCGAGCGTGTCCGGGCTACCAGCGAACTTTTCCTGCTGGAATTCATTGATTGAGAGTTGGAACTTCGAGTCCTTCCCATCCAGGGTGGTGAGGCTTCCGTTGGAGAAAAGCAGGACTGCGTTTGCTCCCTTTGCCCCTTCGATGATATGGCCTTGGTATATTGACTTCCCAACCACTACATCTGCGGGGGGCAAGTTCGTCCCATCTGGCTTAATCACACTTATCCCCCCTTCGATGGAGACAAAGATAACCGCCCCGGATTGCTTCTGGCTGTGTAGCTCCATCGTGCCCATCAACCACATCAAGACCACAATGATCGTAACAGGTAATCGGAAGGGAGGGGCATTCATTGGAGTCTTGGTACAGAGCCAGGCTCTAGGGAGATTTCTTACTGACCGAATGTTCCCCTGTTGTCAAGTTGCTCGGGTCTTGAGGGGATTGGGCAAACAGGCGACTTCGCCAAACTTTGCCAAGGAGGGGCGGGTTGGGTTACCTGAGGAGTATAAGTACCCCTTCGTTTGTGAAGTTGGCCTGGGCCAGCATTGCCGTAGCGCTTTTTGCGATCATTTCGTACTTGGCCAGTTTGCTGGACTCTTCGGCTACATCCGCATCCATCAGCTTGGACAGGGCGGATTCTAAGTTGATCAATGCCGAATCATTACGGGCATGCAACCTTTGGAGGGAAATGTTTGCACCCGCCATTTCCCCCATGGTAGAGGAAACTTCGTCCTGTGCTCCTTTAACCAAGTCCACCAATTGGGTCGTGTCGAGTGTCTTGTCATTGAAGTCGAATTCCCTTCCGGCCAATTTGATCATGTATTCGGCGACCCGCAGATAGGACTCCGGGATATCGAAGGTCTGTGTCGCGAGTTCCCCGACATGTAGGCGCGGGCCGGTTCCGGCTTTGTCGGCAAAGATTTCCATGCCGTTGTGGGTACTGCCTGGAACGCCTTTGACAGAATTTTGGTTCATTTCAGCGGTTTCCCCGCTGAATGAAGAGCCAAAGACCAAGGTATCCGCTTTGTCGATGACTGAAACCAGAAGTTCCCCGTTTGCGCCTGCATACGGCCTTGCCAGGGCTCCGATTGTGGTATGCCTTTGGATTTGGGTGATCAATGAATCCCTAATTGTGTTAGGGGAATCCCCAGTGACTACGTCATGGGTGAATGTTACGCCGTTGATCGTGACTTGGAAACTATCCCCGGGTTGGAAGCCTTCGACGAATTCAAACCTTTCTGCATCGTCCGTGCCCAGGGCATCCTTCAATTGCTGGGCAAGTTGGTTGAACTCATAAGCGTA
Source organism: Opitutia bacterium (assembly GCA_038125285.1). Taxonomy (GTDB): domain Bacteria; phylum Verrucomicrobiota; class Verrucomicrobiia; order Opitutales; family JABJCN01; genus JAYPDO01. The sequence goes on along the minus strand of JAYPDO010000043.1, from coordinate 3,944 downwards.
CATCGCTTTTTCCCTGGTTCCGTGCATCTGTTGGTTTGCAAGGGTGGCCAATTCGGACATGCGGCTCAAGTTTTCATGGAGGGTTTGCAAAATCCCCAGAGCCTGCTGGGAGTAGGATATCCCGGTTGCTATAGTATTGTTGGCCTCCGTAAGCTTTTCCTGGTTTGTCTCTACATTCGCGGCTTGGACAATCCTGTGAGGGTCGTCGGCAGGAGTAATAATTTCTTTTCCGGTGTTAATCCTGAGGAGGGTCTTTGTCAGGTTACCAGAAATTTGCGCGTAATGGTTTGTGCTTTTATTAACGAGCACTTGCTGCGAAATATTCACGTTCTATCCTTGTTCCACTTTTGCCGGTGGCAGCTAGCATACGGCTTTCAAAGACTCGCTGATCTGCCCTATTCCATCTATCTGTTTTTCAAAATGGATGAAATTGGTGGGAATTACAATCCGCAATCCAAAATTTTTGATATTTTCTGACTTTCTTGGTTTTGCGTGCGGTCAAGTGACATTGGATTGTTGTTGCCAACTACGATAGCGGGGCAAAGTCTCAAGCAGTCTGAAAATGAAGAAAGTTGTGATTACTGGATGCTCCCGCGGGTTGGGGAAGGCCATGGCTGGGGGCTTTGCAAGTTTGGGATGGCAAGTTGGGGGTTTGGGGAGAGACAAAGTGGCGATGGACTCCCTTTCCAAAAGCCTTCCTGGGGCACATTTTTTCCATGAAGCGGATGTTTCTAAAGAGGTGGACGTTATCGAATTTGCCAAGAAGGTCTTGGCAACCATGGGTGCCCCTGACCTCCTCCTGAACAATGCTGCGATCATCAACCGCAATGCCCCTCTATGGGAAATCCCTTCAGAAGAGTTTTCGGACTTGGTGGACATTAACATTAAGGGGGTTGCTTCTGTCATCCGTCACTTTGTCCCGGCTATGATTGCAAGGGGGAGTGGGATCATCGTCAACTTCAGCTCCGCTTGGGGGAGGTCGACTTCGCCTGAAGTCGCCCCTTATTGTGCATCAAAGTGGGCAATGGAGGGTTTGTCCCACGCCCTTGCCCAGGAGCTTCCCCAGGGAATGGCCTGTATTGCTTTGAACCCTGGGATCATCAACACAGAGATGCTCCAGAGTTGTTTTGGTTCAGCGGCTTCATCCTACCGCACTGCCGAACAGTGGGCCAAATCAGCCGTCCCGTTCATTGCGGGGCTTGGACCCAGGGAAAACGGAGGATCCCTTACTGCCCCTTGAATCCCCCAGCTTAATGACCATGTCCCGGGAAAACCTTAGTTTCGCAGTCCACACACTCCTCCAGGAACTCCGCCAAATGAAGTCGGAAGGGGTTTCGAGCGTCAGCTTGCCAGAATCTACTTTGGAAAGACTTCGCGCCGAGGTCTCAAAGTATGCTACCTCATCCCCTCCGCCCCCTTCACCATCTATTCCTTCCGCCCCGCTGCCTGCCCAAGCTTCGGCTCTTGCACCTGCGCCCCCATCCCCAGCCCCAGCCCAACCTGCCCCGCCTCCAGTATCTTCGGTTCCCTTAAAAAAACCTGCACCAGTACGGAATGTTCCTTCTGCTCAGGCATCTGGAGACCTAGTTCCTCCGGTTTTCGAGCTTCCCCAAGGTTCCAAGCAGGAGCGGATGGACTGGTTGCGAGAAAAAGTCCTCAACTGCCCGACTTGCTTGGCAAATTTGAATCCTGGCAGGAACTTGGTTTTTGGCGAGGGCAACTTGGATGCCCATATCCTTTTCTGTGGCGAGGCTCCCGGAGAAGAGGAAGAGAAGCAAGCCGAGCCCTTCGTCGGTCCAGCCGGCCAAAAGCTCAATGGAATGATCAAGGGAATGGGTCTTTCCAGGGAAGAGGTCTACATCGGGAATATCCTCAAGTGGCGTCCTCGTACCGAGACAGGTTTCGGGAACCGCGCCCCAACCCCCCAAGAAATGGATTTCTGTCTCCCGTATCTCCACGCCCAAGTGGAGATTATTCGTCCTAAAGTCATCATCGCCCTGGGAAATACTGCGATACGTGGCATGCTTGGGCACGACGAGTCCCTCAAAGTTGGCGGGATCCATGGCAATTGGTTCGAATTCCGAGGAATCCCGCTGATGCCTACCTTCCATCCTTCCTATATCCTTCACAACGAAACCAAGCGGACTAAACGAATGGTCTGGGAGGATCTCCTTAATGTCATGGAACGCCTCGGACTGCCCATTTCGGAGAAACAGCGGAATTTCTTTGCTTGAGCGCGGTTGCAGACCCTTGGCCAATCCATTGACAATCCTCGGTTATTCGCCATTTTCCGTGCCTCTTTTTAATTCAACCTATTCACTCCTATGA
>JAYPDO010000043.1:0-1606 GCA_038125285.1 Opitutia bacterium | reverse complement strand
CGCCTGGATACGGCACAAATCGCCGGGATCCTGAAGATGACGCCGGATGCGGTCGAAGAGGAGCTGGAAAGGCTTATTAACGAAAAAATCCTCCTCGGATGGAGGCCTGTCATCAATCCCGAACATGCTGACCAAGACTATGTCCGCGCCGTCATTGAAGTGAGAATTAGCCCAGAGCGGGAAGGCGGGTTCGACCGCCTGGCTTTAAGGATCAGCCGGTTTGACGAGGTGGACACCTGCCACCTTATGTCCGGCGGGTATGACCTCCTCGTCTATGTCAAGGGGCATTCACTCCATAAAGTCGCCACTTTCATTTCCGAGCGCCTCGCCACCATCGGGGGAGTCCTTTCCACGGCAACGCACTTCCTGCTTCGCACCTACAAGGAACAGGGGCACCTTCTCACTGTCAGCGACGAGCCTGTTGACCGCCCTTCCGTCAGCCCCTGACCATGGATAAGGTTAATCCTACTTCCGGCAGGGTCGCAAAGCATGTCGTTTCCCTGCCCCGTTCCGGTATCCGTGACTTTTTTGCCATTGTGGCACAAATGCCCGATGCGATATCCCTTGGTGTGGGGGAGCCTGATTTTTGTACCCCATGGCACATCCGCGAGGCCACTATCTTTGCCTTGGAAAAAGGCCGGACCAGCTATACCGACAACCGGGGGCACAACGAACTGCGGAAGGCCATCTCCCATCACGTTGAGCACGTTTATAAAGCCGAGTGTTACGACCCGGAAGACGAAATCCTCGTGACCGTAGGGGTTTCCGAGGCGATCGACCTCGCAGTCCGTGCAATCATAAACCCTGGCGAAAAGATTCTCTACCACCAGCCTTGTTACGTATCTTACCATCCTGGGATTACCCTTGCCCACGGGATTGCCATCCCTGTCGCGACCTCCTCTGAAGACAATTTTACCCTCGATCCCGCTGCACTAGAAGCTGCCTGGGAGCCCGGTTGTAAAGCTCTCCTGCTGAACTTCCCTACTAATCCCACTGGCGGTGTGGCCAAGCGGGAAGTGCTGGAGCGCCTTGCCAAATTCGCTTGTGAAAAGGATCTCATTGTCCTGAGTGACGAAATCTACTCCGAACTCACGTACGAAGGCGAGCACACCAGCATCGCTTCCCTCCCGGGCATGAAAGACCGCACCATCTTTCTCCACGGCTTCTCCAAGGCCTATGCTATGACTGGCTACCGGATCGGGTATGCCTGTGGCCCGGCCGACCTAATCGAAGCAATGATGAAGGTACACCAATACAGCATGATGTGTGCCTCCATCCTAAGCCAGGACGCCGCGGTGGAAGCTCTCCGGAATGGGGAGGAAAGTGTTAAGAAAATGAAGGAGCAGTACCATCGGCGCCGGGATCTAGTTGTGCGCCGGTTCAACGAAATCGGCCTAAAATGCCATCTCCCAGGCGGTGCCTTCTACGCCTTTCCGGACATCCGCCCTTCCGGCTTGGATGCAAAGACCTTCTGCACCCGCCTGCTCCACGAACAAAAAGTCGCCATGGTTCCAGGGACGGCGTTCGGGGAAAGCGGCAAAGGATTTTCACGTGCCAGCTATGCCACCTCCTACGAGAGGCTAGTCGAGGCAACAAACCGCATTGA
>JAYPDO010000042.1:27479-28150 GCA_038125285.1 Opitutia bacterium | reverse complement strand
CTGTTAAACAGGATAATTCAGTGTGGGTGTACGGGATCCAAAGATCAGCCTTTGGTTCAGGCCATCTTTTTGAGTTTAAGAATGACGCAGATGAATGGTTGGTCGAGGACTTCTATAACCCCCAACTCCAATTGGTTTCCGGGGAAGGCGACACGGATAACAGCAAGTTTGCAATTGAAGGGAACCAGTTGATTGCCCTGGAGAGCTTCAACTACGAGCAGCAGAATTCCTACTCAATCCGCTTGGGCATGGTGACACCCGAAGGCTCAAGGGTGGAAGCATCCATAAAAGTAGACATCATCGACGCCTACGAAGGCACTGGGAAGGCATTCAAGTCTGCCGGGGTCAAGCAAGGTAACGGTTGGCAGCAGATTGATTGGTTCGGAATGTTCTATCCCTATGAAGACGGGAATTGGAATTACCACATGGACTTGGCTTGGGTATATGTGCCGTTATCACAAGGAGGGGACACCATTTGGATGTGGCATCCCGGCCAAGGCTGGATTTGGACGGGCAAAGACACTTTTCCTTGGCTCTTTAGTAACCGCCTCCAAACTTGGTTGTACTTTGATCCAACCCAACCAGAAAGGCGTCTCTTTCAGTCCAATGCCAACCAATGGATTTATGAGCGGTAAGGGGTCGCCTTCGCGACCTTCATTCACGACTTGGGG
>JAYPDO010000042.1:19161-27469 GCA_038125285.1 Opitutia bacterium | reverse complement strand
CCCAGGAGCTGAATTATGACCTGGCAGAGAGCAAAATCATTGGTTTCCAAGGAGTAAGGATAGAGATCATCGAGGCCGATAACGTGAGAATTAAGTACAAGGTAATCAAAGGATTCCCAGATCCAGTATTTTAACACGAGCAGGACAGTGACTTTCCCTCAATCTGAGAACGGCAACTCCAGTCCCCTCACAGAGGGACGCTCTCACAGAGGGACGCTTCGCGACTTGTGGACAGTCCAATTTAACATGATTTTTTGTGTGGGTTTCCAAGTGTACAGTCTGTAAAATCAACAAAGGGAGATGGAGGGATAACAGGCAGGAATGCCTGTATCACCTTAGTAATGCTAGCCTTCTTGCCTGTTTCCTGAATAAATTTTTTGCATCAAATTACTAGGTGGGGGCTTTCTTTCCACGGTGGGTCGGAAGTGATTCCGTGGTGTGAATCTGTGTCGAGGCTACACGCAGTCCAATGTGTGCAAAGCCAGAGGAGCATATTGTTATATCAGCGAAGCCTTTGGGCTGCGTTAGTCCGCTACTGCTTTGGGCAAGGAGACCCTGTAACCTTGCATCTCCCGGTGCCGATTCTTCATTCTGGGCTTCCCTCGTGATTATCAGCCGAATCTAGCGGAACCCTGAGATTGGGGGTTGATTCCCGGAAAATTCCCTGCAAGTTGCGGGGCTCCTTTTACCTGAATATGTCCATTTTCCGTCCGTTCAAAGGTTTCCGGCCCGTACCGGAAAAAGCCAAGGCTGTCGCTTCGCGTCCGTATGATGTATTGAATTCTGAGGAGGCGCGGGAGGAGGCCTCCGGGAACCCGGATTCTTTCTTGCATGTGGTCAAGCCGGAGATTGACCTTCCGGAAGATACCGACCTTTACAGCGAGGCCGTATACCAGAAGGCGGTCGAAAACTATGCGAAATTGGAGGAAAACGGGACTTTCGTGCAGGATGGGAAGCCTTGTTTTTACCTTTATGAGCTGACAATGGACGGCCGTTCGCAGTCCGGGATTGTGGGTTGTTCAGCAGTGGGGGAGTATTTTGAGGACAAAATCAAGAAGCACGAGCTGACCCGCCAAGCCAAGGAGGAGGACCGGAAAAACCATATCCGCTACACGGACATGAACGCCGAGCCTGTGTTTTTCAGCTATCGGGCGGACAAGGGGATTGACGAATTGGTGGAGGCGAAGGTTTCTTCCTCGGAGCCCGTGTATGACTTTATGGCGGAAGACGGGATCCGGCACCGCTTCTGGGTGGTGGATGACGAGGGGTGGATCGAGTCCATTTCAGAGAAATTTGCCGCGATCCCTGAGGTCTATGTAGCTGACGGGCATCACCGTACGGCCGCTGCCGCTTTGGTCGGGAAGGAGCGCCGTGAAGCGAATCCCGACCATACCGGGGAAGAGGAATACAACTTTTTCCTGAGTGTATTGTTCCCAGACAACCAGTTGAAAATCTTTGATTACAACCGGGTGGTCACGGATTTGAACGGTCTTTCCGCAGGGACTTTCCTGGAAATGTTGCAGGGGAAGTTCCTTATCCAGGACATGGGTACCGAGCCTTACCGGCCGGAGGCTTTGCATGTATTGTCCATGTATCTTTCCGGGAAGTGGTACCGGCTGGAAGCAAGGAGCGGTACCTATAGCGAAAATGATCCGATCCGTTCCTTGGATGTGACCGTGCTGTCCGAGTGTGTCCTCGACCCGATTTTTGACATCACAGACCTCCGAAAGAGCAACCGGAACGATTTTGTCGGGGGGATCCGCGGGCTAGGGGAGTTGTCCCGCCGGGTGGACAGTGGGGAGATGGCCGTGGCGTTCGCCCTCTACCCGGTTTCGATGGAACAATTGCTGGCGATCGCCGATACCGGGAATATCATGCCTCCCAAGACGACTTGGTTCGAGCCGAAGCTGCGGAGCGGGCTGGTCGTCCACAAATTGGCCTGATCATTCCATGAAACGGGAGATAATCCCTTTCAAAACGATCCCCATGAGAGTGCAGGCAAACATCAAACCTGCGTAGAGCATGATCCTGTGTGACCCTGGGGAATCGACCATCCCTTCCCCGAGCCCACCTGACGAACGGGAATTAGCGTCTGCCCCGCCTTTCTTGCGCTTGGCCATCGCCCGGGCAAAGAGGACGAGCCCGAGTATCAAAAGCCCGCCGATGACGGGCACAAGGTTATCCGGTATGTTCCTTGGCATTCCGGGCTTCCTTGACTTAAAATGCGAAGGGAATGGATCCCTTTGCTTAGTCCTTCTCGTATTCCCCGATCGAAACCTTCCGGACGAAGGACGAGAGGGTAGTGTGCTTCTTCTTAGCCAACTCCCAAAGGCGCTTTTTTTCTGCCTTGGTCAGGCGGATGATCAGGATTTCACTACGACGGTTTTTGTCCGGCAAGGGCTTGCGACCCGCGCGGCTCTTTTTCTTTGGCGGGGGCGGCGGTAAGTCCGACTCCTGCTGTTGCTGGGCCGCACCCGTGGGTTGTGGCTCAATTGCTGGGGCCGGCGCGGCTTGGGGAGCCGCAGGCTTAGGCCGTGACTGCATAATTGAGATGATGTCGCTTAGGTGCTCGTTAGCCATATCAGTGTTGTAGCAAAATTTTAAACTGAAGGGTTAAAACAACGGCTTGCCCGCCTGTCTATACGGAAAGCTCACATTATTGCCAAAATCTTTGGCTTTCCTTTTTTGGAAAAAGGGCTACGTTGCAGCTTCCTATCGAGCTTAGCTTCCCTACCACCATAATATCTTGAAAACAGCAAAAAAGAGTGGCGAACCGGTACCTGCCAAGGAAGGGGTTACCGAAGCGCAACCCCCTGCAACCGCGGCCAAGACGGTCATCAAGGTGAATGGGGAAAGGATGACCCCTGAAGTCCTCCGGGAGTTGATCTCCAAAAATCCTGACAAGGTCACTTCCGCCTTGCGGAACTGGTCATCGTTTAAGTAAGGGCTTGCTTCAAATGCCGAGTTCAAGGTTCGAAGGGCAGCACGACGGACACCATGCGGTGGTCGCTGGCGACGAGGGTATCTTCCGAATCTTCTATCATGCCTTTGGTAAGTTCTTTTTCCGGCAGCAGTCCGAGCATTGCCGGTGATGCGAAGATGTAGTCGATCTGTGCATAGGTTCCTCCTTTGTTCCAGAAATGTGTCCAGATCCTGCCTTTGTTGTCCTGGCATAATAGATACTGGGACAGACGGGTGCTTCCGCTTTTTAGGATCCTCGTGACCGGCTTTGAATTCGGGGTGTCGTTAAAGTCGCCTACCAGCAAATAGGGATATCCGCCATCCACAGGGTATTTCTTTTTGATAAAATCCCGGATCGCCCTGGCTTCCCCTTCCCGCATGATCCTGGATTCAGGGTCGTCGTCCCGGATGGTGAACTTGCTCTTCAGGTGCACGGTGAACAAGCTCCAGTTCGTATTCCCGGTTTTGAACTGGACCTCCAGCAGCCCTCGGCGTATGGTCTCCCTCCCCTCAAAATACTTGTATTCCAGCCCAGCATGTCTTTCCACCCCAGAAAAAGGAACCTTGGACATCACTACCACATGCCTGTCCGGATCCGCGCCTTCCATCCATGCTGTGTAGGGGTAGTCGGCACCTTCCACATTTTTCAGGTCCCTTTGTAATTCCCTGAGGAAAGGTTCCCCGCCCATTTCTTGGATGGCCAGGATATCCGGCTCTTCTTTAGCAATGATCCGCCTGAGTGCTTTTTTCTCGTTTTCAGGCTTTGGGTAATCTTCCCGCCATACCGGCTTCTCCGCACCTTCGCCCTTTACTGGCCGGTTGGTGAGCAAGTAATTCCTCACGTTGTAAGTGGCCACCCGGATGTCGGCAACCAGGGCATTGGCCGAGAGGAGGATCCCGATCCAGGCCAATGCGTGCAGTCGGGATGTCCTGATAATTGGTTTCATGGTTTCCCTTTTTCGGCAAGGGCGGATTCGCGTTCGAGCAAAGTTGGGTGGGAGTAGTGGAAGAAGCTGTAGGCAGGATGGGGGACGAGATTGCTCAGGTTTTTGGCATGCAGGCTACGCAGTGCATTTACAAGCGGTTGTGCGTCGTTCATGACTTCTCTGGCAAATGCGTCCGCCTCGAATTCGTTTTTCCGGGACCAAAAGTTCATCACCGGGCCGATCCAGAAGACGAACACTCCCGAAAATACCATGAAGAGTAACAGCGCAGGGAGGCATGCCGCCCGTTCGTTCCCCGCGAAACCGAAGGCATTGACAATGGCTGTTTCCGAGACCAGCCAGTTGATAAACCAAAAGCCTCCGAAGGAAAGGATGGCGGACACGGCCAACATCTGCGGAACGTGGCCTTTTTTGTAGTGTCCGATCTCGTGTGCCAGCACGGCCATCAGTTCCCTGGGTGTCAGGTGTCCTATCAATGTATCATACAAGACGATCCTCCTGAATTTTCCGAAACCTGTAAAATAGGCGTTCGAGTGGGTGCTCCTCTTGCTTCCGTCGATGACTTGGATGGTCTTTGCCGCAAACCCCGCCTTGTCCGCCAAGTCCATCAATGCCTTCTTCAAGTCGCCGTCTTCCAGGGGGGCCAGTTTATTGAACAATGGCAGTACCAGCATCGGGTAAAGGATCATCATGACCAACTGGAACGCGAAGAAGACGCCCCATGCCCACATCCACCATACCCCTGGGAATGATTCGAATATCCACAGGACGGCGACCATCGGGGGCCAGCCCAGTACCAACATCAACACTGCCCCTTTCAGCTTGTCGGACACCCATAGCCCCGCCGTGCTCTTGTTGAAGCCGAACTTTTCCTCCAGCCGGAACTGGGACCACCATTCCAATGGCAGCCCCGGTAATGAGAGTGCCATAAGTACCAAAAGGAGAACCAGTGCATCCCAATCAACCCGGTGGAAATTGGGGATGGCCCCGCCCACATATCCATAAACCCATGACAGCCCCCCTAGCGCCAGGACAGACATCAACACCCCGTCGTAGAACTCCGAAATCATTCCGAAGCGCCCCTTTGCGCCCATATAGTCGAGGGATTTTTTGTAGTCCTCCTTGGTCACTACATCCTTGAACGCTGCCGGGACGTTGTCCCGCCTCTTCTTGCCTTCCGCCAAGTTCAGGGCCGCAAGCCATAGCTCCACAACAACTTTCGTGCAAATTGATGCAAGCAATACAACTACTGGTGCTTTTTCCATGGTAGGCTTCGGTTGGGAGGGGTGGCTAGGGTAAATCGTTTTTCCATCCCCATTTGTATAGGTTGGCTCATAGGCGATTCATTTCAGGATTGGAATACAAATCACTCCGGGGTTTCCATACTTTGCAGTCCTTCATGCTAAAAACTTTACAAACTGGAGTTTTTATCCGGGCACATTTGCTCGACCTTGGGAACAGGCTGGACAATTTTCCGGCCGCATCATTATAATTGCCCCCATTCATGGACGAAGCACAGGAAACACCTGCATTTGAAGAATCCCTTCTGGAACTTGAGAAAATCGTTTCCAGGATGGAGCAAGGGGAAGATACCCTGGAAGCACTCCTGACCAGTTATGAGCTAGGCGCCCAGCATGCATTGAATTGCCAGAAGCGTCTGGACGAAGCCGAAAGGCGCATCGAGAAAGTTAAGAAAGCCACCATGGGAATCCTGGCTGAGCCATTTGTCCCTGCGGAGGATTAGGGAAAACAACTTCCCGTCGTTAGCAACCCAATGGGTATCCTAGAAACCATCCATAGCCCAGTCGATCTCAAGAAGCTCGACCCGAAACATCTTACCACCCTCGCCGAAGAAATCCGCAGGAGGATTATCCAGGTTACCTCGGAAAACGGGGGGCATGTCGGGCCGAACCTTGGTGTCGTAGAACTGACCATGGCCTTGCACATGGTTTTCGACAGCCCAAAAGACCGCTTCCTCTTTGACGTATCCCACCAAGGATACGTCCACAAACTCCTGACCGGCCGCAATGGCCCGGAATTTGACAGGCTCCGGCTGACCGGCGGGGTAAGCGGGTTCCTGAACCGTACGGAGTCCCCCCATGATTGTTATGGTGCCGGACATGCCGGAACTGCGTTGTCCGCCGCACTGGGTATGGCCGTGGCCAGAGACCAGCGCGGGTCAGACGAGCACATCGTCGCCGTTTGCGGGGACGCCGCCTTTACCTGCGGGATCACCCTTGAAGCCCTCAATAACATCGATACTTCCACTAAGAGGCTCATCGTCATCCTCAACGACAACGAATGGTCCATCGACAAAAATGTGGGCGCGGTTGCCCGATGGCTCAACGAGCTGATAACCAGCCCGGTCTATAATACCCTGCACGACAATTTCGAAAACATCCTCCAAAAGATCCCGGGTGGGGATTCACTGATAAAACTTGGCTCCCGAGCCAAGAAGGAAGCAAAGGACTTTATCCTGGCTTCTAACATATTTGAGAAATTCGGCCTTCGTTTTGTCGGTCCGATCGACGGGCACAACCTGGAGGAACTCACCCATTACCTGGAATTTTCCAAGAAGTCCGACCAGCCGATCCTGCTGCATGTGCTTACAAAAAAGGGTCATGGCTTCGATGTCGCCCTACAGCAGCCTGAAAAGTTCCACGGAGCCAGTCCCTACGATATTCGCACCGGCCAGTCCAAGGGAAGCGGGAAGGATCCGGCGCCAAAGTACCAGGATGTCTTTGGCGAGCAATTGGTGGCCCATGCCAAGAAAGACCCTTCCATCGTCGGTATCACCGGGGCGATGCCCAGCGGCACGGGGCTGAACCATCTCCGTGATCAATTACCCGGCCAGTATTTCGACGTCGGGATTGCGGAGGAGCATGCTGTGCTTTTTGCGGCGGGGATGGCGACCATGGGGATGAAGCCGGTCTGTGCCATTTACTCCACGTTCCTCCAGCGCGCCTTCGATCCGGTTGTCCATGACATTTGCCTGCAAAACCTCCCGGTCGTTTTTTGTATGGACCGGGCCGGGCTTTCCCCCAATGATGGTGCGACCCACCACGGCCTTTACGACATCTCGTACCTCCGAAGCATCCCGAACGTCACCATGATGCAACCCAAGGACGAGGACGAGCTTGCCGACATGCTGGCGACCAGCCTGGACCTTGGGAAGCCCGCCTTCATCCGCTATCCCCGCGGTTCGGGCACGGGTGCCCCCATCAAGAAAAAGCCGAAGCTTTTGGAAATCGGTATAGCGGAGACCCTCCGCAAGGGCAAGGATTTGGCAATCTGGGCACTTGGCCCGATGGTGGAGGATGCCATGGGCATCGCCTCCCAGTTGGCGGAGATCGGCCTGGATGCCACCGTGGTAAACGCCCGCTTCATCAAACCTTTGGATGAGAGGCTCCTTGTTAGCCATGCCAAGCAATACCCGCTGCTGGTCACCCTTGAAGACCACACCTTGCCAGGCGGGTTTGGTTCGTCTGTCCTGGAAACCTTACAGATCCACGGCGTCGCCACCCCCGTCCATCGTGTCGGTTGGCCGGATACCTTCATTGACCATGGGACATCCGTGGACAGCCTCCGGACCGCCAACGGGCTGTCCTGCGAGCACATCGAGGCCGAAATCTTGCGCCGTTACAAGCAAACGGGGGCGAAGGTGGCAGAAGTGCTAGTCGAGGAAGAGGCGGAGGTTTGACCTCGGTTCACCACTCTTTCCATTCCCTGTCCCGGTCACTGTAAAATAGCCTTGGAGAAGTGGATCCTGCGTTGTGGTATAGCCAGCCCTTTGACTCGTTGAACATCCACGGGTAGGTGTCCCTTTCCGTCCAGAGCCATCCGGTTTCCGGGTGCGGGTCCCAAATCCAATGCCCCGGGCTGGTAAAACTATGCGGGAGGTAAACCCAGCCTAGGGATTCATGGTAAACCCAGCCACCGAGGGTGTCCAAATAGTTTCCAAGCCACCCCAGCCTCACCCACACGCCCTGCGGGCAAGTGGCGAGGAAAGCTGCTTCGTGGCTTAGGCGGGAAGGGGTAGAGGCAACGTCGGCCAAGTCTGCACCCAAGCGATATTCCACACCATCCGGAGCCCCGTCCTGGTCTGTGTCCATCAAGGCGTCTTTCACCGTGATCCCGAATTTTTGTTCCGCAGTAACCCCTTGGGATGTGGCCTTTATGGTGATGAAAGAGAACCCGAGGTTCGAGGAAGTGGGCTTGCCCATGAGGACTGCTGTCCCGTTCCCGTGGTCTACCAAGGTGAGCCAGGAGGTCAGGCCGGTTGCGGTGATTGCCGGTGGGGTGGGGGAGTCTAGGTAGGCCGCTTGGATGATATATCTGTAATTTTCCCCTTCGTAGGCCAAGGTCACGGGCGTCGTGGAGATGGAGGGGCCATAAGGAACAGT
>JAYPDO010000042.1:16778-19061 GCA_038125285.1 Opitutia bacterium | reverse complement strand
ACAGTCCCTGGTGTCGGTGGGTATCGGGCTTCCCACTCTTCCCCGGTGTCCCCCCAGTTTGCAGGCGTTGTCTTTGCGAGGGACGAACCAAGGCCGTCCGCTTCCAGGGGCCAAGGCGATGTGTCCTTGTAGGTGATGGTTTCTACAGTGACCATTGGGAAAAACGCCGGGGATCCGTCGGTCGGGACTTCCCAATAGTCCGGGCGTTCGATCCTTATCCTTTCCCCTCCGTTGGACAGGTTTCCAGTCCATGGGCCAAGGATTTGGGGGGCTTGGGTTAGCGAGTAGTGGTCAAGGAAGGCTTGGAGCTTGGCCTGGTCAGCCGGGTCGAAGCCGACCAGGACGAATGAGGATCCGGGGTCGAGGTCATGGCCGAGCTTGAAGGTGTACCCTACCGCCCCGTCGATCTGCCAGGCCCCGCCGGTTTCTGTATCATTCCCAAGCCTGATGGTTTGGGTGCCAATGTTGTATATTTCAATGAATTCCAGGTCGTTTGCATTGTCCATATCCCCAGGGTTGTAATGGATTTCCGTGATGACAACCGGGCCTACCCCCGGAGGGGAATTCACAGATCCCAGGGTGCGTTCGGACATCGGATAGAAATTCCCTTCTGTATCCGGCCATAGGCCGTAAGTTATTCCCTTTGAAGTCGGGCCGACCTGCACGAGGTCGACAATCCTCAGGAGTTTACCTTGGTCATCCGCGCTGACCAATGCGATGTCCTCCTTTTTGTAACTGGACAGGCCGAAGTGGTGTGGCTCCGGGTTTCCCGTTTCGGTTGCCGGGTCGATGTTCGGGTTAAACTGGGTTTGGTCGAAGGTCGCGAAACCGCCAGGGGATAGGATCGTGCCGTTTGGGATTCTGAATTTCCTGAACTGTTCGATGTCCAGTTCGTCCTCCTTTGTGTCGCTCAGGTACCATCCCGAGATGTCGATGGCCGAATCCCCCGGGTTGAAAAGTTCTATGGTGTCTAGCAGCGGCAGGTCGGTATGGGTGAGGACTTCGTTGATTGCGACCAATCGCTGGGGTAGCCCCACAGCGCCGGGGTTCCCGTTGAACTCGTTGCTCGAACGCCAGTTGTCCGGATCCCAACCAGGCGATGTGTAAGATTTTCTAGACAGGGAAGGGCCTGTGCCGTCCGCCCTTCCTGGCCAGTTGCCCGAATCTTCGTACGGGACATGGTCCTCTTGCACAAGGGGGTAGTTGGAAAGGCCGGTCAATGGGTCGGGAACTAGGTCACCGTCTATATCCCTTCTCTTGAGGAGGATGTTGTCACCACTGTTGTTGAGGCTTCCCGCCCATGGCCCTAGGATTGGGAGCGTATCGTCTATGTCGTAAAACGTCCGGAACGCAGAGAGCAAATTTGGGTCGGACGGGTCAAAGCCGACGACTAGCAAATAACTCTTGGATGGGAGTACCGTACCTTTCGTGAAAAGGAAGTCGACCGCGTCCTCCAATGTCCATGACTCCAGGTTTTGTTCCGATTCGGAAGTGTTGAAGATTTCGATAAATTCCAAGGGGTTCTCGTCCAGGGAGTTGGGGTGGTACATGACTTCCGAGATGATAACCGGGCCGATCTTCGGTGTTGTATTTGCAGAGCCAGGGGTAAAGGCGGATAGCGGGACCAACCCGCCCTTCCCGTCCGGCCAATGGCCTATTACCCCTCCACTCAAGGTCGGCCCAAAGGACACGCTGTCAATGATGGCGATGATATACCCGTCTTTGTCTGTCTGGGACAGGTAGGCGTTGTCACCCTTGCTCCCGCTGAAACTGAAGTCGTTCGGGCCGGTCATTGCCCCCGCGCCGTTTTTCCATTCCCCTTCCGGGTTGAATTGGGTCTCGTCGAACGTAATAAATGTCCCCGGGGCGAGTCTTGTATTGTCGGGGATCCTGTACTTTTTGTAATTACTTTTTGAGTCGCTGATGTACCATCCTGTCATATCGACATACAGGGAAGTGGGGTTATAAAGCTCCACCGTGTCCGTTGTTACAAAGTCCGTATTGGCCAGGATTTCATTGATGACAACGCTTTTCATTGCCTTCCCGGGGGATCCAGGGGTGCCATGGAAAACTGCGCTGGCTTGCCAATTTGAGGGATTGCCCAGAAACCTGTCCCGGGTCACTTGGTCAGGGATGGCCGCGTATCCTGCCGGATCAACAAGCTCCAGAGAGCTTCCATGGCCATCCGCTTCCAGTGGCCATCCATTTTCGTCGTCGTATGTAAAACTGAAAATGGTCACTCCTGCGGCGTCTTTCAAAGTCAGGGTTTCCCCGGCGTTGCTC
>JAYPDO010000042.1:9002-16768 GCA_038125285.1 Opitutia bacterium | reverse complement strand
CGTTGCTCAGTTCCAAATTCCATACCCCCGCGACGTACAAAGTTTCATTCCCCTCCTTGTAGTATGGGGAACTTTCGGTTTGGTACCTTGCCTGGAAGTGGGCAGCGTCCCGAACAATGACCATATAGTCCCCGGGAGACAAGGTGTAGGGCTGGAAGGTGAATTCGACCCCTTCGCTAAATGTGGCCCCTCCAATCTCTATGGGGGTATCCCCTGCGTTGTGGAATTCTATGAAGTCGTATTCATCTTTCCCTTCCGCATGGTACATGATTTCCGTCGGCACCAGGGTCGCATGGATGGCCAGATGGGGCACTAAAAGGAAAAGTAGGGAAAAACAATGCTTTGGCATAATCGTTTGTCAGTTACACCAAGAGTAGTGGGATGCCTTTAGTGGCGCAAGCATGGAGGCACCATTCCCGTTATAAATTATCGAGAAGGGAGGGGATGAAATATTCGAGTGAAAGGAGGGCTTGTTGATGGGCATATTGTGCATCCAAGATGGCCGATTTAATGCGGTGGACACCCCGTTCCAGCCTGAACCTGCTATCCGGCGGGATGGTGGGCGCCGGGCCGGCTTGGTCTTCATTGAGCGCGTGCTGCACTTCATTAAGGATTGCTCCAGTCAGTTCCCGGGTTTGCCCTAGGTGGCCGGCTGTCAGGTGCAAGTCCGCGAGCTTGCCCTTGATTTGGAGCTGGGCTTCATAAAGGTGGGAATTGAGTTGGGCCAGGGCTTGGGCATGGGTTGCATTGGCGGCATGGCTTTCTTTGTCCACTTGGTTGAAAACCGGGATTTCGACCCCTAGCCGGAAAAGCCAATCATCCCCTTCCCAGGAATTCTTTCCCCGGCTAACCCCGGCTTGGACGAAGCTGACCCAGGGTTTGTTCCCCTCCTCCACTTCGCCCAGGAGTCCCCCGGCAACTTCATTTTGGTTGGAGAATGTCTTGGGGAGCGGATGGTTCAACTTATAATCGTTGAAAAGTTCCTGGTTGGTTTTTCCGAGGATTCCGAGGGCTGGATCTGCAAATTTGGTGGAAAGGGTAATTTTCGGGGCGTTGATATCGAGCTTGTCAATCCAGGCCAGGAGACGGCTTAGCGCCAACTGGTGGCTTAGGCCTGCATCCCTTGCGTCCCTCGCCGCTTCTGAGGCTCCAAGTTGGACTTCCAGCATCTCGGGCAATGTCGTCAGTCCCGATTGGAGGAGGGTGTGGTTCCAATCTAAGTTTGCTTGGGAGGTTTCTTTCCAGCGCAAGGCCAAGCTCAGTTTCTCCTGTGCATACAGCGCCTGGAAATAGAGAATTTTTGTCTGGTGAAGAATTTCATGTTCCCTTGCCAATAGTTGGCTTCGCGCCAGTTCGATGGAGTGCTTTTGTGTGTTCTGCTTTGCCTTGTAAATCCAGGGGTTGGTGGTTTTGAAGCGGAGGGCATATTCCCTCTCGGTCGTATGGTTCCATCGCTCCACTTGGCTTAACCGGAATTCCGGGTTGGTGGTCAGCGGGCCGGGCAGGGCTTCCATCCTTGCGATCGCAGCCTCTATGGCCAAGGCTTCGGGGGAGGTGCGTACCGGTTTGGCTAAGCTTAGTTCAAGGGCGGCCTTGAGCGGTAGGCTCCCATTGGGCGTTTGGGCGGGAATCGGCTGGATGGCCAGGATTGGAAAGAGGAATATCCAAGGTGCTTGGAGAAGGGGCGCGATCCGGTCGGGTATCATCATCCACGGAAGGGTTGTCAGAGTTGTTTTAGCAAATCGAGGAAGGTCTTAGGTTTCATCCTGATTACCACGCTTTCTCCTGGGAGGAGCTTTTGGATGTTTTCTTTGGACTGCCCAGCTACGGGGTGCAGTAGGATTGTCCTGCCCCGGAGGATGGAGTTCGGGAGGGCGCTGGCTTGGTCTGGGACGGAAAGGAGGTGCGGCGTCACTGAAGCCACTTCCATCTCGATCGGGGTATCTGGTGAAAGCTGGGTATAGACGATGGCTCTTGTGCCTTTTTCTGCATAAAATGCGAATCTTTCAGGGAGGAACCCCCTGACCAGTTTGGTGACCGCCCCGTCCATGGATTGCTGTTCAATGACGAGTTTCACAACAGGCTCCCCGGCCGTAACGATTTCTCCCGGTTGTTTCAGGAGTTGTGCAATTGTCCCATTGTTAGCGGCCCTCAGAGTGTACCTTTCCTTCCGTTTGACCAGCATATCCAATTGCTTAAAACCTGTGGAGCCGCTGGATTCCACCATGCTCGCCTGCATGGAGCGCTCCTGCAGCTTTTCTGCTTCCGACAAATCGCCTGACAAGACGCCTAGGATTTTCGGGAGTTCCTCCAAATTCTTCTTCAGGACAGAGACCCGCGCCTTCTGCCGGATGATAGTCTCCCGGTCGACTAACCTCCTTTGGAGAAGTTCCTCCAGGTGTTTGAGCTCATTCTCCAGGACTTCCAGTTCCGCCTTGTCTTGGGCCAATTGCACCTTTGTAAGGTTGATCTCCCTCCTTGTATCCTGAACCAATTGGGTGAACCGCCTCTGCCGCTCAAGAAGCTCTATGCCCAGGGTTTGCTGAAGGGCTTCGATTTCCTCATCCACCGGGGATGTGTCCATTTGGGCAAGCGGGGTTCCCTCAGTCACATATTGGTCAACATCCACCAGGATTTCCTTTACTCTAGCCTCCTCCAGGCTGGACACAGACTCCAATTTGAAGTCGACCGTACCGTTGATCTGGTCATAACTCCCTCCAATGAGGAAGAGCCAGGCAGAAAGCCCGACCACCCCCAGCCAAATCAAAAGGGACCAATGCCTGGAGGAAGGATGGCTCCCATTGTGGGGGGCGTGCGGCACATTGAATTGGTCGCTCTTGCTTTGCATCGGTAGGTATCCGTGGGTCAAATTTCGACAGTGGACCTTTGCATGACCATGTTAGGCTCCGTGATCCCCTTGACGGTCTGGAGTGCGTTAAGCATGTCTGCCCGTCCTGCTGGATCCAGCAGCCGGATTTGGTAGGTGTACTCCTTGGCCGCCCCCTGGATGGCTTCCCTGAGGGCAACCAACTCTGCCGAGCTGGTATAATCAGCTAGGATTTTCTTCACTTCGAGAATTTTATCCGTGTCGTCATCCGCCAGGATGAACCTCAACAACCCCTCGAACTGCCTTTTGGACGCGAACGGTGTCTTGTGCAGTATCCAGGCAACCAGACAGAAATATGTCGGGCCGAGGATTGCCACGCCAAAGACCTGTGCTCCTGACCCTATACCGGTTGCTAACGACGCGAAAAGGAATATGATATCCCTTGGGTCGCGCACAGGAGTCCGGAAGCGGATCAAAGCCAACGCCCCCAATATACCGAGTCCCCTAGCCAAGTTGTTCCCGATCGCGATTATCATGATACAACTTGTGATCGCGGCCAGGACAAGCGCTTGCACAAAAGAACGCGAATACGAAAACCCCCCATGGGTTTGCCGGTAAGTCCAGCCTATCACCATGGCCATGACGAAACTGATGTTCAAGGACAGCAGAATCTCCAATACATTGTATGCCCTTGCTGGGCCGATGGCGTTAAAAACCTGTTCCATGGTCGTAACTGCAATTCTCGGAAGCATCCGAATAAGACATGCCCATGTAGATGGATTCCATCCTCATGGCTGCTGAGTACTTGGAAAAACCAATTTTCACAAGGTTGAACCTTTCGATTAACTCCAACATCCATCCCGGCATCTCCGAACCGCATTTCAACTCCAGCACATGCCCCGAAAACTCTGCTCCCAGAGCCATCGGCGTATCCAGGCAATACCATTTCTTCGCCCTGATCGGGAAAAACCAACTCCCCTTTGCTGGCCTGTATTGGAGCGCCCTGTCCAAGGTCACCCTGGAATAAGTTTCGCAAACTCCTTTGTACGACTCCCGAATGTATCGTATAAAAATCTTCGGCCTGGCCGAAATCGCACGTGTCAACCTTACGAATTCCAGGTAATTTGTGTACTGGGCATCAGTCATCAGGGGCAACGCCGGGTTTGGCTCTAGAAGGATGGAAGGATTGTAATCTCCCGGGTGCAGGATCACGCGACTCTTAAAAATAGCGAAATTGACCTTACGCTTAATCTCCAGGAAATAGGGTGTTTTTCCTTCAGTCCCGTATGTGCGGATGCGTAATTTAAACCTTGCGATGGCTTCCCGCTCCTTCGCATAGTGCAGCACATTAGACGGGGAGTCCAGCTGCAAAGTAGTTACCGTGTATTCGGGGATCCCCGGGCCGGCATGGTGATCTGGATCTACAAATGGTTCGATAAACTTCCGGATCGCAGGAACCAAACTTGGGTGTAAAATATATTTTAATTCGAACCTGTCTATCTGGGTGTCTTCCTGAACTCCCCCCCCTCGGTGACTCGAAGCCGAAGGGCGGTTTTGCACGGTGTCGGTTGGCATGTTCGGGGTTGCTACTGTAGGATTGGGCTGATTGGAGGCAGGAATATGTCGTTATTTTTATCTGAACGCTCCTGCTAGCGAATTATTGTATCTTGGGTTCCGGGTACAAAATGGCAATACCGTATTCCTATGATTCAGTCCACCCCAATCCTTAGCGAACCTGGAAATTGATAACCTCTTGGTGATATCCATTGAGGGCTAATCTGCTTTGACGCGGCCCTTCCTACCATCGGACGTTCCAAGGCTGTCCAAAATTTGCAAAGGATTGGGGTTCAGGTCACCCAATACTAATCCTGCACTTGACCTCTGGATAAAATAATTCGATTTTGCTTATCTTGGCGTAGATTGATTCCTGTTTGTGTGTCCTCAATTTTCTCCCTGATGTCCATATTCCTTTCCATTTTTTTCACGCTTCTGTGCCTGTTTTTCAGCTCATGCAGTGATTTGAATGTGACAGCCGGGATCAGCTCTGAGGTTGACGAACAAAGCATTGGCGAAATCCAGCAAAAAGCTTTGGCTGGGGACGTTCAATCCCAGTTCATCCTCGGGGTAATGTACAGGAATGGAGACGGGGTGTCCAAAGACGTTAACGAAGCCTTGCTATGGTTGGGTAAATCCGCTTCAGGCGGCCATTCTACCGCCCAGCACTATCTTGGGGAAATCTACCAAGATAAAAGCTCCGCCCAATACAATCTCCGCGAATCTGCCAAGTGGTACCTCCAGTCCGCCCAACAAGGCTATGCCCCTGCCCAAAGTAAAATCGGGGATTTTTTCTCCCAGGGTCTAGGCGGGATCAAAGACCTCGGCCATGCCAAGAAATGGTATGGAAAAGCGGCATCACAAGGGTATGCAGATGCGCAGTTTGAACTTGGTAAAATCTGTGAAGAAGGACTGGACGGGGGAAAGAAGCTGATTGATGCATTCCAGTGGTTCCAACGCGCGGCATCCCAAGGACACGCTCCTGCCCAACACAAACTTGGTCTCTGTTACTTCGAAGGGAAAGGGGTGCCGAGGAACGAGTTGGAAGCCGTCCGCTGGTTCCGTTCTGCCGCAAAACAAGATCTCCCCCAGTCGCAAACAAAACTTGGTGAATTGTATGACTCCGGCATTGGAGTCCCGGAAAATGACGAGGAGGCCATTAAATGGTATCTCATGGCGGCTGCCCAAGGTTTTCCGGACGCACAGTTCAAATTGGCCAAGATGTACTATGGCTCTGTTGGTAATGGGAAGGAATTCACTTATGCCTTGGAGTGGTACAAAAAAGCGGCAGCCCAAGGCCATTCAGAAGCCCAATATCAACTTGCTGAGATGTACAGGGACGGAAACGGCATCCCTAGGGATTATACCGAAGCTATCCGTTGGTACACACGCGCCGCCGAACAAGGGTTTGCAGATGCCCAACTAAGCCTTGGGATCGAGTACGCCCTCGGGGTAAGGATCGAACGGGATGAGAAACTTGCCGTCAAATGGCTTGGTAAAGCCGCTTGGCAAGGGTACGCAAGCGCCCAGACCATTCTAGGCACAATGTATCACCATGGCCATGGTGTCGACCGCGACCACATCCTTGCTTATGCATGGTACAACCTGGCAGCTTCCAGCGGATATGAAGAAGCCAAAGCCAACCGCGATACTCTTGAGGCAACCATGAGCCCGGAATCCATTGCCAAAGCCCAAGAGTTTACGACCAATCTTTACCAATCCATTGCCAAAGATTAAGGTTCTGGCCTTGTGTGCGTTATAGCGCAGCCTAAGTCTCCAATTATTGTAAGCTCCGGTTCGGGATCTACAGATTCAATCTCATAGCTTGGTTGGCCAAGCTGCAATGTAATGGCATGGGAGGTGGGATTCGAACCCACGACCTGCGGTTTAGAAGACCGCTGCTCTATCCAGCTGAGCTACTCCCACATTGATCAGCTAAAGACGCTGTAGATTCACCTACGGTAAGCAATACAAAAGGGTTCGGCGTTCATTGAAATGTTCTTGTCTGACATTCCGTTTGGCGTCGTGCTAACTTCTTGGCTATGAAAAAAACTTTGCTTGCAGCCCTGTGCATTAGGGGCGGGTTTTGGATTGTATTTTGCCTTGGGTTGCCATTAGTGGGTGTTCGGCTGGCTGGGGAAGATTTGGGGTCATTTTTTACCTTTCCGCCGATCGTGGGGAAGATCGGGGGAAGTGGCATGGTGCTTCCTGTTGCTATTGTTTATTGGATTTTGCAGGTTTTTTTGTTTTTGTGGTTGCTCTGGCCCCGTAGGGATTTGGTTGCCCTAGGGACGCGGACTCCCCAAGGAGGTTCCAAGGGGTTCCCGGCTTGGGGATTTGCGGGGATCCTTTGGCTTGTCCTTTGCTGGATCCTGGCTTGGGGTAGGTTCGAGTGGTTCGGGTGGGGGCAGAAGTTCACGTTTACCCCCCTGTGGATTGGTTACATCTTGGTTGTCAATTCATTGATCCAATTTCTGCGTGGTACCTGCCCGATGTTTGCACGGCCAAAACTTTTCCTTTTGCTTTTTCCCGTGAGCGCTGGATTTTGGTGGGTTTTTGAGTATTACAACCGTTTTGTACAAAATTGGGTCTACACGGATACTGGTGCAGGGGCGTGGGAGTATTTTTTACACGCAAGTTGTGCATTTTCCACAGTTTTACCTGCTGTATATTCTACAGCCGAGGCATTGAGGGGGTTCGGGGGATTGCAGGATCGGATGACCGGTCCAGAATTGCGGTTCAGGAGGCCTCGCCTTGTTGCCTGGGTGGTTTTGTCAGGGTCTTGTTTGGCGTTCCTATTTGTTGGTGTCCATCCACGGGAATTGTATCCATTGCTTTGGACTGGGCCTATATTGGTATGGCTTTGCCTTAGTACTTTGGCGGGGCAGGCTGAAGATTTAGGGGCAATTGTCCGTGGAGATTGGCGGGTGATTTGGAATTGGGCGTTGGCGGCTCTCATTTGCGGCTTTTTTTGGGAGATGTGGAATTTTTGGAGTTTGGTGAAGTGGGAATACCAGGTGCCTTATTTACATGGGGCACTAGTTTTCGAGATGCCCTTGGCCGGTTTCTTGGGCTACTTGCCTTTTGGGTTGGAGTGTTTTGTGGTAACGAGACTGTGCGGGATTTTTTCTGCGGAGTGAGGATATTCTGCCCTTGCTTAAAGGAATTTCCCTAAGGATTCCCCTTTACCTGTGTCTTGGGTTCTCGCAGCCTACGCAAAACCCAATCGTACAGATCCAAAACCTAGGTATAACATGAAAAAATGTATCTTCCTTCTTCTAATACTAGCCGCTTGCTGTGCCCTCTCCGGTGCTGACATCCAGTATGTGGAGAAGTTCAGTTTGGGTGATGACCGGGCGGAGGCTTTGAAAGAATTGATCCCGGG
>JAYPDO010000042.1:0-8992 GCA_038125285.1 Opitutia bacterium | reverse complement strand
ACTATTACCATGCCTTGGATGCGCAGAACCGGGGTGACCGGGGCGAGTTCGACAAGGTGGTGAAGGATTGGATCGCCCGCTACAAGGTCACTGGCCGGGTCAGGGAGTTGTTGAACCGCCAAGCTTTGCTGGATTACGAAAAGGATCCCTCCAAGTCCCTCAAATACATTCAGGACGAGCTGAACCTTAGTTTCAATCATTCAAGGAAGGTCGAAGGCAGGAAACCGTCCCATGCCACCAAGGTGGATCCCAAAGTTATTTCCTATGATGCCTTCCTGTCCAGATCCCTCAACAACAACACTGTCAGCGGGGTGGAAGACCGGAGTGTCTGGAAGCTGGATCCTTCCAGTCTCAACGAGAACAGGCTTCGGCACTGGTTGTCGCGTTTGCAGTGGCCGGACGTAGAGGATCTCCCGAACTGGATCAACAAGGATCTCCGGAACCGCAATTCCGGTGGGTTTGGATCCCATTCCATCCACCACAAGCTTTTCTTGCCCCAATTGGACGAATTGTTGGAACTGGATCCCAAACTCCTGGACAACACCAACTTCATCAATGCTTACCTTAAGCGCCTTGCCCCTAGCAATGACGTGGATATCCGGTACAATGAGGAGGAAAACGACCGCTACCTGAACCGCCTCCTCCAGTTTGCCCGCCGTCTCTCGCCTGCCCACAATACCCTCAAGGCCACTGTCCTCCACGAAATCCTGAAAACCCACCAAGCCCGGGGGGAGTATCCACGGGATTTGTTCATCGAGTACCTGAACTTGCCTCGCTCCAACTATTATTTCCAGCCCAAACTCCGGGATTCCTTGATGCGAGAAAAGGATGCCCAATACATCCAGCAAGGGCAAAACTTCCAGGACCGCATCCAAGTTCCCCCTGTTTACAATGAGGAACCCCTGGTCCGTGACTACCTGCTCCACTTTTTCCGCGCGGAGGAGGACATCGACGGCTTTGTAAAATACATACAGGACTCCTACTTGAAACCGCTCCTGGCCGAGGCCAAGTTGGTCAACGGAATCGGCAGCCCGGAAAAGTGGTTCTCCATCCTCGGTGCCACCAGGGCACAACAGCTCAAGGAGCGCATCGACATCGATTTCCTCCCGGACAACAAAACCCTGTTTTCCCCCGGCGACAATGTATCCCTCAAGGTCGCCACCAAGAATGTCCAAAGCCTGCTGGTCAAGGTCTACCGCATTAACACGACCAACTACTACACCCTCAACCTCCGGCCAATCGACACCACCCTTTCCCTTGACGGGCTTTCCGCCACATGGGAACGCACCCTCGACATCACCGACCCCCCGATGCAACGCAGGGAGCGCACCCTCCAATTCCCCGAACTCCAGGGTGCCGGCGTCTTTGTCATCGACCTCATTGGCAATGGCCGCAGCAGCCGCGCCCTTATCACCAAAGGCCAGCTCAGGTTCCTCGAAAAGACAGGCCCGGCCGGACATGAATTCCGCATTGTGGACGGACAGAACCGTCCCCGTCCCAAGGCCACCCTTTGGATGCAGGGCAAGGAGTACAACCCCGAAGGCCCGGACGCTGTCATCACTGTCCCTTTTACCAACCGCCCTGGCAGCCAGCAAGTCATCCTCAATGACGGCGGCTTCAGCACCTTGGCCAATTTCAACCATCTCCCTGAAGCCTACACCCTCGAAGCCGGGCTCCACCTCGACCGCGAATCCCTTGTCCGCGGTAACGAGGCCACGCTCACCATCCGTCCCGTCCTCCGTCTCAACGGTTGGAAAATCGCCCCGTCCCTCCTCCAGGACATCCGTTTGTTTCTTACCGTCACCGACTACGAAGGCGTCGCCACCACCACCGAGACGAAAATCGAAAAGTTCCAGGATAACCAAGATTTCGTCCACAATTTCACCGTCCCGGCCAAGAGCCTTTCCATCCAGGCCACCCTCAACGCCCAAGTTGAAAACCTCAGCCAAGGCCGGAAGGACAACCTTTCCGAATCCCAGTCCTACAGCATCAACGCCATCGAGCAGACCCTCTACCTGGATTCGCCCCACCTCAGCTTTGCCGACGGCGCATTCGTCCTCGATGTCCTGGGCAAAAACGGCGAACCCTTGCCCGACCGCCCGGTTTACCTGGAATTTAAGCACGAAGACTTCACCCCGACCCACGGATACTCCCTGAAGTCCGACGAAAATGGCCGCGTCCATCTCACCGCCATGCCCGGCATCGAGTGGATTCGCGTCACCAATGCCGACAACCAAAAATATTTCTGGCCCATTTCCAGCCATCGTCATGGCCGCACCAGCCAACCCCAAGTGCTCCATGCCGCTACTGGAGAGACCATTCGGGTCAACCTTCCCCGCGAGCCCGGCGACCACAAACCTTCCCAACTCTTCAGCCTCCTCCAGCTCCGCGGAAATGATTTCCACACCGATTTCACCAAGTCCGCCCGCATAGAAGGCCAGACTCTAGTCATCGACGACATCCCCGCCGCCAACTACATCCTCTACCTCAAGGAAATCGCCCATCCCATCTCCATCAGGGTCACGGAAGGAAGCCGGAACAAAGCCAGAGATTTCATCCTTTCCAAACACCGACACCTTGAAGCTTCCCAGGTCGCCCCGCTCTACCTGGAAAGCGTCGCTGTCGAAGGCGGCAAAGCCACTGTCCGGCTCGGGAACTCCACCGGTTTCACCCGCGTCCATGTCCTGGCCTCCAGGTACACCCCCCGCTTCCCCCACTTCGAACTCCTCGACAAATCCTCCCCCAAGCCTCCCTATTCCCAGGAGTTGACCGAGCCCCGCACGCTCTACGTCGAAGACCGCGACATCGGCGAGGAGTACCGTTACATACTCGACCGGGCCAATGCCCAAAAGTACCCCGGAAACCTCCTTGCCCGTCCCGGCATCCTCCTAAACCCCTGGGCAATCCGTGACACCAGCACCTCCCGCCAGGACGCCAAAGCAGGGGAGGAGTTCGCAAAGAAGCAGGACAACGCCCGCGCCGAACGCCGGGCAAAGGGCAACCAATCCTCGCAGGTCGGGAGCCTCCAGGATTTCACAACCCTCGATTTCCTGCAAGACGCCACCGTCCACCTCTCTAATCTCAAGCCCGACGACAAGGGAGTTATCCAAATCGACATTTCCGGCCTCTCCGGCCAGCAACAGCTCCACATCCTCGCCATCGACCCCAACAACACCCTCTACCGCCAACTCGACCTCAAGGCGGAAGACTTGGGGACTCGCGAAAACCGTATGGCCCGGACAATGGACCCCGAAAAACCCTTCTCCGAGCAAAAGCTCATCTCCTTCCGGGACAAAGGGGAAACCTTCCGCCTCGAAGACATCACCTCCTCCCGCCTCCAGACCTACGACAGCCTGGACACCGTCTGGCGGCTCCTCCACACCCTCTCCGGGCAAAACCCCCATCTCCAGGAGTTCAATTTCCTCCTCGCGTGGCCGGGTATGGAAAAAGCGAAGAAACTGGAAAAATACAGCCAGTATTCCTGCCACGAGCTGAACTTCTTCCTCTACCACAAAGACCGCGACTTCTTCAACGAAACCATCCGCCCCTACATCGCCAACAAAAAGGACAAGACCTTCCTCGACCACTGGCTCCTCGGGGCGGACCTCACCCGCTTCAGCGAACCCTGGGCCTTCCAGCGCCTCAACGCCGTCGAGAAAATCCTCCTTGCCCAAAGCGGCACGGCCAATGACGCCGCCGTCGCCCGTTTTACCCGGGACATCCAGGATCTCCTTCCCTTCGACCCCGACAACTACAACTACCGCTTCGACACCGCCCTCAAAATCGCCTCCACCGAAGGCGGTGGCAAAGGCGGCAGCTTTGCCGAGGCCAAGGAAGCCCAGTTGGCCCTAGACGAGTCCAGCCTGAAATACTTTGGCCGTGCCCTCGGTGGTGTCGCGCTTGGGGCTGTGTTGGCCGATGCCGTGCCTACTTCCGAGTCCGCGGCTTTCTCCGCCCCGGCATCCCCTCCGCCTCCCGGGGTCACCATGCTCGCGGCTGCCGCCCCAATGCCGGCAAAGCCCATGGCCGATTACAATATGAAAAAGTCCCGTGAACTCGCGGAAAAGGAAGAATCTTTGGACGAAGAAATGGCTGGGGCGGTTGCCGGGAAACGTGCCCGTAAATCCGCCGCCCTTCGCCAACTTGAAAAAGCCCCCGTCACCAAGGCCGACGCCGATTACGACAAATACTATGCCGACCGCGCCGCAGTCCGCCTACGTGTCCGACAACTCTTCCGCCAGCTCGAATCGACCAAAGAGTACGCGGAAAACAACTACTACAAACTCCCCATCGAAAGCCAGGACCAGAACTTGGTACAAGTGAACGACTTTTGGAACGAGTACGCCGCCCATGAAAAGCGCCAACCCTTCTTCTCCGGCAACATCATCTATGCCACCCGGAACTTCACCGAGATGATGCTCGCCCTCGCCGTCACCGACCTTCCTTACGAAGCCCTCGGACACGAGGGAAAAGCCGACAACCGCACCTACACCCTCACTGCCGCCAGTCCGGTCATCCTCTTCCATGAAGAAGTCAAAGAAGCCAAAAAGGACGAAGCCGCCGGGCAAATCCTCCTCTCCCAAAATTTCTACCGCACCGACTCCCGCTACCGCCAAGTCGGCAACGAGCGGTTGGACAACTTTGTCCGGGACGAGTTCCTCACCGGCATTGCCTACGGCTGCCAAGTCGTCCTCACCAACCCGACCTCCGCCCACCGCAAGCTCAGTCTCCTGCTCCAGATACCCACAGGAGCCATCCCCCTCCAAAGCGGTTTCTACTCCAAAGGCCGCCCCGTCACCCTCCAACCCTACTCCACCACAACGCTCGACTACTACTTCTACTTCCCGGAAACCGGCCACTATCCCATCTATCCTGTCCAGGTTTCCTCAGCAAAAGGCCACATCGCCGGTGGCGAAAAGTTTGTCTTCAACGTCGTCAAAGAACTCTCCAATACGGACAAAACCTCCTGGGATTGGATTTCCCAGAACAGCACGGCGCAGGAAGTCCTCGAATACCTCGAAGCCAACAACCTCAACCGCCTCGACCTCTCCCTCATCGCCTTCCGTTTCCGCCACGAGCGTGAAGGTGGCGACGGCAAAGGCTTTTACGAGAAGGCTACCAAGCTCCTCGTCGGGAGGTTTACCTTCCACCCCGTCCTCTGGTCCTACTCCATCTACCACCAAGACCTCGCCCGCATCCGCGAGTACATGCCCCACACCAACCTCGCCGACCGCTCCGGCCTCTGGCTCGAAAGCCCCCTTCTCGACATCGACCCTGTCGCCCGCCGCACCTACCAGCACCTGGAGTACAAACCCCTGGTCAACGCCCGCGCCCACACCCTGGGGGACACCAAGAAAATCCTCAACGACCGCTTTTACGGGCAATACCACAGTTTCATGGAAGTCCTGAAGTACAAGCCCAAGCCCACCCCGCAGGACGAACTCGCCATCACCTACTACCTCCTCCTCCAGGACCGCATCGGCGAAGCCTTTGCCCACTTCGCAAAAGCGAACCCCCAAACCCTGGATGAAAAGCTCCAGCACGCCTACCTTTCCGTCTACATGGCCTTCTACGAACTCGACACGGCCAAAGCCCGTGAAATTGCCGGGAAGTACAAGGACTATCCGGTCGACAAATGGCGCAACCTCTTCGCCAACGCCCTCAATCAGATTGACTCCCTCCAAGGCGAGGCCCCCGACGCCCAACCCGCCGACAAGGAAGACCGTGACCAAAAGCTCGACCAACTCGCCTCCACCGAGCCCAGCCTCGAGTTCGAAGTCGAAGCCGGGAAAATCGCCCTCCGTTACCAGAACTTGAAGGAACTCACCCTCAACTACTACCCCATGGACATCGAGCTGCTCTTCTCCCGCAAACCCTTTGTCAAAGAAGACCACAGCCACTTCACCTACATCCAGCCCGGCTTCAGCCAACAAGTCGAACTCCCTGCCGGTGCCACCACCCACAGCCTCCCCGTCCCGGAACAATTCCAAGGCAGTAACGTCATGGTCGAAGCCGTCGCCGGGGGCATCCGCCAATCCCAAGCCTACTACGCCAATGACCTCGCCGTCCAAGTCATCCAGAACTACGGCCACATCCGTGTCACCCACGAAAAAACCGGCAAGCCCCTGCCCAAGACCTACGTCAAAGTCTACTGCCGCCTTTCCAACGGCCAGGAACGATTCTACAAAGACGGCTACACCGACCTCCGCGGCCGTTTCGACTACGTCTCCCTCAGCACCGACGAACTCGACGGAGTCGAAGCCTTCTCCATCCTTGTCCTCAACGACGACCACGGCGCTGTCATCAAAGAAGCCACCCCCCCGAAGCAGTAACCTGGGAGCGCAGGTTTCAACCCGCGGCTTTAGGATGGGGCTATAGATCGGTAAACTGGGCATACAACCGCGGGATACAAACCCCCGCTCCGTTGCTTTCCAACTTGGAAGGCCTCTGCCCCAAAGGACACCGCCCCCCTGCAATTTTGGATGGATGCCAGGCCTGCCGCATTGGCCATCCTGGCGGATACCAACTTGTCACGCTAGACAAAGGCTTCTCCCAACTTCCACGGCTAGATGTGCGCATCCTTTCCCTGGATTGAACCAGCCTCTGAAGATTCACGTTGCATCCTCCCGAGGTTTCCTGCACCAAGCTTCCAGATAATGCTGATTTGCCGATGATTTGGAGAGTTAATGGGGAAGAGACCAACCTGGAGCGGTTCATGGACCTACAACGGGAAATCTATCCCGAGGTCGCAGCTGAAATGGTTGGGAAGCCGCAAGGTTTGGTCAACTTGGAGATCAAGAAACGGGTCAAGGAACGCCTTTGCGTCGAGCAACTGGTCAAGCAGGAGGCCGTGCGCCGTAAAATCCCCATTGACGAAGCAGAATTTGAAAAAGCCTTCAAACAGTTCCTCAAGCGCAAGGACGTGAAGGAAACCCTCAAGGATGCGGGGCCTTCCCGCGACCGGGTGAAAAAGGACATGCGCGCCGCCCTCTATGCAAACGAGCAGTACCTTCGCTTCATCGAAGGCCTTGGCCAGGACTTCACCCCGTCCGAATCCGAGATAAAGGAAGCTTACGGCCTGGCCGATTTCCATCCTTCGGAAGGCGAGGAGGACAAGGGCAAACCCCCGTTGGAAGATGTCCATGACGAGATTGTCGCCATGCTCAGGGAAGCCCAGGGCGACATCGAATTCGAGCAACTGGTCAGCAAACTTTACAGCGACGCACAGATTGTGGAAGTCAATCTGGAGTCTTACGACGATTGAACAACAGAGAGGTGTTTGAGGGTCGGGCCAGGCGACACTTCAACAACCAACAATTCCCATCCTTCAATCTTCTGTCCAGCCAATCCAATGAAGCCTTTCCCCTGCCTTCTCCTTCTTTCCCTACCCCTCTCCGCGGAATTCATCGACCCTGCTCCGCCCAAGGTGCTCGATCCTGGGAAAATCGCGAAGCTGGAGGCCAAACCTTTCAACCGGCTGACTTTCCACAAAGCACCCAAACCCCTTCCCGCTGGTGCGGTCACGGAAGATTGGCACCGCTTCCTCGGCGCCTCCGATACCGCCATTTCCAAGGAGACTAAACTCCTCAAAAAATTCCCTCCTGCCGGACCTGCCAAGGTCTGGGAAATTGAAAAAGGGAATGGCTATACCTGCCCCACCGTAGCAAATGGCCGCATGTTCCTCTTCCATCGCCTTGATGACCATGAGACCATCGAGTGCATCCACCCGGAGACCGGCCAACGTCACTGGACATACCAATATCCCATTGTCTACTCCGACCGTTATGGCTACAACAACGGCCCCCGTGCCAGTGTAGTCATCGACGGCGAGAGGATCTACACACTCGGGGTCACGAGCATGGTCCATTGCCTCAGGGCGGCCGACGGGGCAGTCTTCTGGAAGCGCAACCTGGCCAGCGAGTTCCGGGTGCGGGGCACGTTTTTCGGCCAGGGTGGGACTCCGTTGGTTCATGGCGGGCGCATTTATATCAACCTTGGAGGGGAAACCGGCCCTTGTGTCATCGCCCTGGACAAGTTGACCGGCAAAATGCTTTGGGGGGCAGGGGACAAATGGGGCGCCAGCTACGCCTCCCCAGTCGTAGCAACATTCCATGGCAAGGAAAAGCTCCTCGTCTTCGCGGGCGGGGAAAGCCGTCCCGCTACTGGCGGCCTCCTGTGCCTGGATCCAGCTACCGGGAAGGTTGATTTCGAGTTCCCATGGCGGGCGGACAAGTACGAATCCGTCAATGCAGCCACCCCGGTCGTCCTGCCCGGAAACCGCATCTACATCACGGAATGCTACAAAATCGGCGGTGTCATGCTCGAAGTCACCCCCGAGTTCTTTCCCGATGTCGTCTGGAAAGCCCCCAAGTTCGGCGTCCATTTCATGACCCCCGTCCTCGACAATGGCTACCTCTACGGCTTCGACGGCCGCCACGACCTCCAGGCGGAGCTAGTCTGCTACGAAGCCAAGGACGGAAAGGAAATGTGGCGCGACCGTAGCGAATGGGGCACCCCCATGGCGGACGGAAGGGACTTTCGTATCGGTTTCCGGCGGGGCAACCTGCTCAAGGTCGACGGTTCCTGGCTCGTCCTGGGCGAATACGGTAGCCTTGCCTGGATGGACCTGAATCCGACCGGAGCTACAGTCCTTTCCCGGCACCAACTTTTCATAGCCCGCGAAACCTGGACCCTTCCAGCCATTCACAATGGCCTTCTCTACGTCGCCCAAAACACCAAGGACTACCTCACCGATGCCCATTCCAGGTTCATTTGTTACGACTTGAGGGTGGAGTGAGTTTTCCATGGGTATGGCCATGCATGTCGATTTTGTGCCAAATAAAATGCCCAAAAAATTTGGCACATAATCGACATTTATTATACTACTCAGCCAGTAGTTTTACTCTTTACATCTCTTTGTTGCCGCAATAATGGTTGTGCGTTATGCGTACAATTAAAGAATTCTCCCCTGAGCGTCTGGCAGAACTGGAAA
>JAYPDO010000041.1:26391-28152 GCA_038125285.1 Opitutia bacterium | reverse complement strand
ACCCTGTCCGATGCAGTCTTGAGATAATCCGTCTCGGCCTTGCGGGCAGCAAGTTCGGCCTTCCACTTGTTTTCTTCACCTTGGGCTTTGGCCAAAGCGACCTCGTGAGGCTTGATGCTTTCGACCAAGGCAGCATGGGCCTTCTTGAGCCCATCCAACATGGCCAGGGAGTCCGCACGGGCTTTGTCTGCATTGGCCGCATCGGACTTGGCCTTGTTCATGTTGGCGTCGGCGTCGGCCTTCTCTTTAGTTTTTAAAGCAACCGCGGACTTAGCGTCCTCGAATGCCTTTGCTGATGCGGCGGTCGCGGTTTTGGCTGCGTCGAGCGCTTGTTTGGCCTTGGCCGTAACTTCCTTGGCTGCATTGAGGGCAACCTCGGCTTCCTTGATGCGGGTAGCGACAGTCGGGGGATTGGCCGAAAGAGTGCCAATTTGCTTGGCTTCGGCAGAATCCCATACTGTTATTTCGCCATTCCAGTCCCCTACGATGAGCTGCTTGCCATTATGCGAAAAAGCCACCTCCAACGGGAGTTCTTTGAATGCAGGGAGAGCTTTGATTTGGTTGGCGTCTTGCCCCCACGTTTTGACCTGCTTGTCGCGCCCCGAAGTAGCAATCTGGCCATTGCTCCCGAAATGGATAGAAAGGACACCGCCGCCGTGGGCAGTCCATTTGCGGTATTCCCTACCGTTGGACATTGCGAACAAGCGGACAGAACCGTCTTCGCAAGCTGTTGCGATGGCATTGGAGTCGATTCGCCAACTCAGCCCTGTGATACTGCCATTGTGGCCTTCCAATGAGTAGAAAAGGTTACCGGAAAAGGCTTCCCAAATGTAAACCCCGCCCTGGCGGTCACCTGTAGCAAGCAGTACCCCGTCGGGGGAGAAACTGACAGCGGTTACCCAGTCGGAGTGCTTCTTAATATTGTGAAGGTTTTCGCCGGTCGTGGTGTTGAGGATTTTGATACGCTTACCCGGGCTACCCAAAGCGATATAGGCATGGTCGGCGGAGATGTCCGCCCCAAGGACGGCATCGTACTCCTGCCCTACGGCAAGGAGTTGCTTACCAGACTTGACATCCCATGCCACTACGCGGCCTGATTTCCCTCCCCTGCCGCCGCCAGCAATGAGCAAGGAGCCATTAGGGCTGAACTTGAGTGACTCGATGAAGCCTTCGTTGTAGGGCAATGCCCCAGTAGGCAGGAGGGTGTCGGTATCATAAAGGAGGACTTGTTTTTGGCCGGCAACCGCGACAACCGGAGCCCAATTGCTAGTTGCGATAGCGGAAATGGCAGCGGCACGCTCAGTAACAACGACTGGCTCGATGGCCAAATACTCTGGGGTTGCCGGTTTGCCATCGGGCTTTCCAGTGGCCGCATCAGGGGAAAGGGCAATATTGACGGAAGGACCAGCTTTCTTCGCCTTGCTGGATGATGTTTCCAGCAGGCCTCCAGAGATCCACTTGCCGATCAACTCGATCTGCTCCTGGGGTAGTTTGTCCTTACCTTTGGGCATGAAGGGCTCTTCCAAATGGGCAGTCGTCTTGAAGAGCATACTTGCGGAAGGATCCCCTGGGGTAACGGATGTACCGCTACTGCCACCTTTTATCATATTGTTGTAGGAGGCGAGATCCAGGCCGCCTTTGGCCTTGTCCGGATTGTGACAGGAGACGCAGGACTCCTCCATGATGGCGAAAATGTGGTCGTCCCAAGTAATTTTTTCATCGGCGGCCTGCAGGAGTGCAGGTACCAGGGCTACGAAAGAG
>JAYPDO010000041.1:13044-26381 GCA_038125285.1 Opitutia bacterium | reverse complement strand
GATTGGATCAGGTTCTTTTTCATCATTCCGGGTAAGGTCGGATATTGGTTCTGGAAACTGGGAATCTTAGTCCCACTTAGTGGTTGAACATGAATTCTTTGGAGTTGAGGAGAGCCCAAAAGACATCTTCCAGAATGGCAGTTTGCTCTTCAGGCTTTTCCTCTTTTTCCAACATGGCCAGAAGGGGCTTGGCTTCATTATCGGAAGGTTTTCGGCAAAGGGTTCGCTGGTAGATGTTCTCGATCGTTTTCCCATGGGTCTGGCCCTCTTGTTTCATCATGGTGGGGATGAGGCGGCCTTGTTGGATGCGGGTGTGGGTGACGTCGCCATTGAGGAGGTGGAGCGCCTGGGAAAGGCTCGGGTCCATCTTTACTTCACAGGAACAAACCGTCTCGCGGGTTGCACGGCCAAAAGTGGTGAGGAAGTAATTGCTTACATTCCCGTCTGCAATCTGGATAGCACGGGCACCCAAGGGAAGGCCTTGGAATTTGTTTTTTGTTTGGGTGACCTGCGTAATGACATCCAAAAGGACTTCAGCACGAAGGCGCCGGAGGTCCGAGCGGGCAAAATTCCGTGTGTCGGACTCGTTGCTTTCATTAGCCTCAGTCGTGCGTTGGTAGGTCTGGGAGTTGCAGATGTCCCGAACGAGACGCTTGAAGTCGTAGTTGTACTCGGTGAATTTCTTGGCCAACTCATCAAGGAGTTCAGGGTTGGAGGCCGGGTTGGAAACACGCACGTCGTCCACCGGTTCGATGATCCCGACCCCGAAAAAGTGTTGCCAGACGATATTGGCCAAGTTCGTAGCAAAAAATGGGTTTTTTGGGGAAGCCATCCACTCAGCCACGACTTCCCTGCGGTCTGTGCCCCTAGCGATTTCAGGGGTCTCGCCACCTAGGAACTTGGGAGCCATGTCCTTTTTGGATACGATGTGCTTCATTTCCCCGCCCCTGCTGTTGTAAACAATGACTTCGCGAGGGTCTTCGGCGTTTTTACGGCCGATTTGGGAAAAGAAGGCGGCAAAGGAATAGTAGTCGTCCATCGTCCAGCGGTCGAAGGGGTGATTGTGGCATTGCGCACACTGGATCCGCATACCCATGAATACTTGGGCGGCGTTCTCCGCAACCTTGAGGGTATCCTTCTCGATTTGGTAGTAGTTGGTAGGGGGGTTCTTGAAGGTGCCGCCTGTTGAGGAGAGGATTTCCTGGACGATTTTATTAATAGGCACGTTGTTGGCAATTTTCTCCTTGAGCCAGTTATGATAGAGCAGGGTTGCCTTGTAGCTGACCTGGTTGTTCTGCTGGGTGCGGATTTGGAGGAGTTCGGCGAACTTCATGACCCACATCTCTGTAAACTCCTTGCGCCCGAGGAGCTGGTCGACCAGTTTTGCACGCTTGTCAGGAGCTTGGTCAGCAATGAACTTTTCCTGTTCTTCAATTTCAGGGAGGGTACCAGTGATGTCGAGGAAGGCCCGACGGATAAAGGCCGAATCGGAGCATGAACCTGACGGGATGATGCGGAGTTTGTGGAGCTTTGTATTGACCAGTGTATCAATGTAGTTGGTTTCGGCCACTTGGGGGCGGGTGTATTGCAGGTTATCCGGGATAACGATGACTTGGCTACCCACGGTAAAAGTGGCGAATCGAGCCATGATGAATGCTTCCCCCCGTTTGTTCGAGGTGACAAGGCCATCTTTTGTCACAGAAGCGGAATTGTCGTTATTTCCCTGAAACAAGGCGAGGTGGGTGACGTCGCGGTCCGTGCCGTCGGAATACTTGGCGACGACGGTCATTTGTTGCGTGCTGCCAACGCCTTCTAACAAAAGGCTGCGGGGTAGGACTTCAATACCAGTGGGAACTGGGATGTCATCCGCGTCGTTCTTCGCACCGCCCTTGAGCCAAGCAAGCATGTCGTTATAGTAAACCGAGCCCTTCTCAAAGAGTTTCCCTCCAGTATGGGGGACGGCTTCGATCGACTTCTCGATCAGGAGGCTTTCCTCGGGGATGGCCAAGTTGATGCGCCGGGAACTCAGTTCTCGGGTAATGCGGAAATGGTCCCCCTCAGGGTCATAACCAAAAAGAGAAAGCATGAAGCCGTCCTGTCCGCGGGCGGAACCATGGCAGGACCCAGTATTGCATTTCGCCCTCATGAAGACAGGCATTACGTCCAGGCGGAAGCTGTTGGGCCTCACCTTGGACACGTCTTTGACAGTGATGGGCAGGGACACTCTCTTGTCCCGATAAGATATATGGAGCTGGGTATTTCCATCTTTAAGGGGAGTCAGTTTGTTGGCCTCTAGCTTGGCGATCCCTTCGGCAGCAAGTTGGAGGTTGACTTCGGTGGTAACGTCGCGGGTCGTGTCGTCGGAATACTTCGCCAAGGCGACAAACTGTTGGTGGTCCGAGGAGGTTTCCAAGTTTGCCTGGGACGGGAAGACTTCCAGGGAAACAAGGGGTTTGGCCTCGTAGCGTTTGTCACGCTCAAGGGTGTCTTTGTCCTTGGCCATAAGGACACGGTTCGAAGGCCAATTGGCCCCTTCCTGTATCCATTGGGTAAAAGTCGCAACTTGCTCTTTGGTCAGGGGGTCACCCTTCGGGGGCATGACATCATCGTCACCTTTTGGGAGTTGAACGAGTTTAAGGAACAGACTCTCCGCAGGCTTGCCTGCTATAATAGCCGGCCCGCTCTCGCCTCCTTTAAATGCGAGGGCAGGGGAATCCAAACGAAGCCCCCCCTTTTGTTTTTCAACTCCATGGCATTGGACGCACGAGGCTTCCAGGACGGGACGTATTTGTTTGTCAAAATCGACAGCTGCGTTTGCTTGGGCTGCAACGAGGATGGCAAGAAGGCTGGTTGGGTGCGCGAGGTTCATTTTAAATCGTAATAGGTTCGGGTTAGTTCCCTTCGCGTTGTTGCTTGGCGAGGAGCCGGAGTTTTTCAAGACGGGACAAGGGTTTCGCAGGGGCTTCGGCAGGCTTTGCAGCCACTTCGGCCACGGGTTTGGGGGCTTCGGCAGGTTTGGGAGCCGGTGTCTTTGGGGCAGGCGGTGGATTGTCGATCCGGAATTGTCCACCGCTGGCAGCGGTTTGGATAACGGTATGCTCCCCATACGGAATGATGGCCGTGACAAAGATGTTTTTTGTCGTCCGGGCCTGGGCTTCCGTTTTCGTTTCGACGGGAAAAAGAACCTCCTTGGCATCCTTGTTGATTTTACGGGGCTCAGCAGACGTGTGTGCAGGAAGGGCAACCAGACGGACTTCTGCCTCCCCTTTAAATTCACGGAGGGTTTCCACAGTGCAAAGGACTTGCCCGGATTGGCCGCGCTCGATTGCGGCAAGTTCAATCCCCATGTTCAGGAAGGGTTCCTCGATGATGATTTCTTGGTGCTTGGAACCGACCAGGATCTGGCCTTGAGGGGTGTTGGCTTCGGCGATGAGTGCGATTTTCCAAGTACCCAGTGCGGCGTCAGCATTAGCAGTAAGCGGAAAATCTACGGAGTCCTTCCCTTTCGGTATCGTAACCGTGCCCCTGGAACCGATACCAGGCGGGAGCCAAAGCATTCGGAGGACAATATTTTCGTCAAAGCCCTCTTTTTTGGTAACCTTGACAATCAAGTTGAGTGTACCGCGCTGGATAATCGGGGTAAGCGGCTTCAAAATCTCTACTATGAAAGGAGCCTCCTCAGTGACGGCTGCGGCAAGGCGATCGGCAGAGGTAGTGTACATGTCCGAATTCCCTGGGCCACGGATGAGGGTAAATTCATGGCCATAGCCGCCTTCAACAGGCGTACCCTCCTCCCCTTGGGGAATGACCGTCTTTGCCCGGAGGTCGATAAGGGAACTGTTCAAGGGGGCATCGGCGGCCGCCTCAAAAACAACAGGGGCGCGATCCAAATTCCCGGCGATGACAGGGGCGTGCATGATGACGCCTTGGGGTAAGCTGTTGGCGAGGAGTTGGAGGTCGTGCTTGATCCCGCTTTTGGTAAGTAGGACAACGGTAGAGTAACAGTTCCCTTTGGGGATGGGAATCATTTGCCTGGCTTGGTTGTCATTGTTTCCAAATGGGGGGAGCTTGGTTACGATTTCCGGTTGCGAGTCTGTGATTTCGATCCGGTAAATATAATTGGGGCCGCCTTTTTGGAGGTGGTCGGTGATACGAAGGAAATACACGTCGTCCGCAGGTAGCCTGAAGTCGATTTTGCTGTCCGGGTTCCGGCCGATGTCATCACTACCTTTCAGGCTTTTAAGGGATTTGTCGTTCTTTTGGTATAGATTGAGGACAGGATCCAAGGGAGAACGAACCGAGCGGGCATGGGCGATAAAGGTAAGGTTTTGGCCTTTTTTGCCTTGGAATGCCAACCAATCTACGTCCCCTTCCTCCTGTATGACACCATTAAACGCAAGAGGTGCGGCTTCGACGACGGGAATAGCATTGCGGTCTTCATTGGGTTCTGGCGGTTCCATCTCATTCCTAAAAGGGCTAACCCTAAGGAAGTTGGGGGAGGGGGCGACTTGGCCATTCGCCTTAGCGTAGATTGGATATCGTTCGTTGGGGGTACTGGGGAGTTTAGTTTTGAGGTCTGGAAGGCCAACGGCATCCCCGAGAAATTTAAAGCTTGTTTCAGTACCAGCTTGTGCACCAGAAGGGAATAATAACTGGGGGCGGGGAAAATTACCGACGTGGAGACGGTAATGACTGCTGCCGTTTCCACCGTAGGAGCTGTCCCGGATTTCGATACGGTATGTACCATCTTCGGGTGCTACAATGGAGGCAAAACTATCCTGGAGGAGAAGGGGGGTGTCATCCGCTGCTGCGAGTTCAAACCGCTGCGAGTTAAGGATCGCGACGTAGGGATCAAACATGGTGTCCCCAAGGCGCATGGCCTCGACTTCCACGCTCAGGCGCTCCCCTTTTTTAACCGCTACAGCATAATAATCCACATCCTCGTTTCCGATCAACCCTTCGACGGTGCGGTTCATCGGGATGACTTGGGGTTCGGCAAAGTCGGAGTTCGGCTCGACTTCAAACACCGTCTCGTACGGGCCGACCCAAAATGTATTAAGATAGGTGATACCCGAGTTGGTGACGACGCGGAGTTTGTGTTCGCCCATTTCACAATCAGGGGCAATGGTGAGCTTGGCGGGGATGACTTCCTGGTTGCCTGCTTTTTCCGGTTGCCCGAAATCCTTTACGACCAACCCCTTGGAGTAGAATAAGACCTCCCTGATATCCGAAATGCGGGTACCATAGATTTTGACATCGATTGTCGTCCCAGGTTTCCCGCCCCGTGGGAGGATCTTGGTAAACGTGGGACTGGCGGATTGGAGGAGATTGGTCAGCAGGGCTGGCAGGAGAAGGGCAAACAGGCACAAACGTTTCATATTATATCCAGATATAATCAATTCAAACTCGAACCTGCCCAAGGATCCAGGGGCAGGGCGAACAATTGGGATCAGGCAAGGATTTCCTTGATGACTTTCCCTCCGTCCACGATCTCGATCGGACGATCACCGGGAGCCATCAACTCCTTATCGCCGACAATCCCAAGCTGGTTGTAGACAGTGGTGGCCAGGTCTTCGACAGATAACGGGTCGTCTTCCGGATATGCTCCGAAAGCGTCGGAAGTGCCGTAAGAAAGTCCCCTTTTGATGCCACCACCAGCAAGGAGCACACTGAATACCCGAGGCCAGTGGTCACGTCCTGCGTTGGCGTTGATTTTAGGGGTACGCCCGAACTCCGAGGACACCATGACAAGGGTTTCGTCCAGCAAGCCCCGCTCGTCTAGGTCACTGATTAAGGAAGCGTAGGCCTTGTCCAGGTCTGGTGCTTGGCGTTCCATCGCGTTCTGGATGCCGGAGTGATGATCCCAACCACCATAGGTAAGAGAAACAAACCTGACACCAGCTTCAACGAGGCGACGAGCCATGAGGATACGTTGCCCTGCCTGGTTGCGGCCATAGCGGTCGCGGACTTTGGCATCCTCCTTGTCGAGATCGAACGCTTCGCGGGCTTCCTTCGAGCTGATGAGCTGGTAAGCGTCGCCATAAAATTGATCCATAGCGTTAAGTTTGTCAGATTTCTCAACAGTACGGAAATGGTCATCTACTGTTCCCAGAATGGACTTGCGGCGGTCGAATCGGCCTAGAGTGATGTCCTTTGGCAATCCAAGGTCACGGACGGAAAAGTTTGCGGCGGCAGGATCGGCTCCTAGCCCAAACGGCCCGTAGGCGGTGCTGAGGTAACCGCTCCCTGCAAATTCGTTAGGGACATTCGGGATGCACACGTATGGGGGAAGGCTTTTGCGAGATCCGAATTCATGGCTGACAACGCTGCCCATGCTGGGGAATTTGAGAGCGGGGCTGGGACGATATCCAGTGAACATATTGTGGGTGCCACGCTCGTGGGCAGCTTCACCGTGGTTCATTGAACGGCAGACAGTAATTTTGTCGGCAATCTTTGCAGTTTCCTTGAAAAGTTCCCCAAAGCGAGACCCAGGAACCTTGGTAGGGATGGAACCCATTGGGCCACGGTATTCAAGTGGAGCATATGGCTTGGGGTCGAAGGATTCTTGGTGAGCCATACCGCCTGGCAGATAAATATGAATGACCGACTTCGCTTTGCCCTCTACTGATTCGTAATGCTTTTGGTCAGCGTGGGCTTTGATGCGTAGGAAGTCGGGCAAAGTCAGGCCGAGACCACCGATCATGCCCACATGGAGAAATTCCTTGCGGGAAAAATGCCAGGGAAGTTCCGGGCAGCGTTGTGTTTTAGGGAAACAGTTGGGCTTATTCATTATCTGGTTGTTGTATTGAAAACAGTAAGGGAGATATTTCGTAGAAAGTGTTATTCGAGGGCGGTCACCACAAATCAAATAATATGGCGGCGTTTCCTGTTTTGGACATAGCCATGTAAATTAAAGAAAAAAAAAGATGCGAGGGGAATCGAAATCTTTGGCTTGTGCAGCATGGCAACGCATGCCAGATTCCTTGGTATTGCATGAACCCGATAGCACGGCTCCTTTGTGAATTGATTGAAATCCCGAGTATAAATCCAGGGTTGTGCGAAGACAGACCGGAGATCACAGGGGAAAGCAGGATCGCCCAATTCCTTGAAGAAAGGGGGGTGCAAGCCGGTTTGGATGTAACTCGCCAACAAGTATTCCCAGGGAGGGACAATTTGTTGGTAAGGTTACCTGCTAAGGGAAAAATGAAGCGACGGTTCATTCTTGCGCCTCATTTGGACACCGTGCCAGTAAAGGAGGAAGGTCAACTCCGGGCGGAAGTGAAGGATAACCGTATCTACGGAAGGGGGGCATGTGACACAAAGGGGTGCGTCGCAACTTATTTTCATGTACTTCTCGAGTTGGCGGAACAGGGAAAGCTGCCCAACGGCACTGAACTGCTCTTCGTCGGATTGGTGGACGAAGAATGCAACCAGATGGGATCAAGGGAATTCGCAAGACTCGGACCGAAAGGGGATCTTGCTATTGTCGGGGAACCGACAGAACTTGAACTCATCACGGCACACAAAGGCAACCTTTGGCTAGAACTTTCGGTTGCTGGTAGGGCTGCACACGGGGCAGAGCCCCAGCAGGGGGAAAGCGCCATCCACAAAATGGCTGGTATTGTGGAAGTCCTGCTAACGACCTACGCGAAGGACCTTGCCCAAAAATCCCACCAAGTGCTTGGATCCCCGACGATCAACATCGGATGCATTAGGGGAGGAACACAACCGAACATTGTCCCAGATTCCTGTATTATCCAAATCGACAGGCGCACCATCCCAGGGGAGACCGCGGAATCCATTCTCAAAGGAA
The DNA here is from genome assembly GCA_038125285.1 of Opitutia bacterium. Taxonomy (GTDB): domain Bacteria; phylum Verrucomicrobiota; class Verrucomicrobiia; order Opitutales; family JABJCN01; genus JAYPDO01. The sequence continues at coordinate 18,568 of JAYPDO010000041.1, read as the reverse complement.
TCCGGACGGCCTTAGGAAGAAATGGCTTGGATGCCGGTACCATAGTGGAGATGCGAGGTGTCCCTTGCCTGCCATTGGAAACCGACCCCAACTTAAAATATGTCCAACAATTGCTTTCTACCACAGGCCGAACAAGGACATGCGGGGTGAATTATTTCTCTGACGCCTCACCGATTTCCCAAGGAGGGACCCCGGCGGTCCTTTTCGGGCCGGGCAGCATTGCCCAGGCTCACAGGGACAAGGAATGGATCAACTGGGGGCAACTTGAATTGGCAGCAGGGATGCTGAAGTGTTTCCTTGAGAATGCGCAGTAAAAATAAAGGATCCTGACTTCTTTCGGTTAACGGCCACTAAAAAGTAACTGAAACCCAGTCTCAAAAACAAAGTTGCAGTCTATGTAGAACTCACCTCGCAACAATTGTCAGGTGATTACATGAATTCCACTTTCCATTTTCCGAAAACCTCAAATGGCGAAAACTCCACGGTTCGGGACACTGTGATCTGCCTTTGCTATGATGTTCCCGCATCGGACATAAGGAACGCGATTGACCAAAGCGGGGCAAGGACTGCCCAGGAGGTGGCGATCTTGACCCGTGCGGGTAATGCCTGCGGGGCTTGCAAATGCAGGGTCGAGAGACTCTTGGCCGGATTACCGGCCGAATGTGGCCCATGCAGCTTTTGCCCAGGTTGCGGATATATCATAAAATTTTGCAATTGTCAGAGTGCTTGAAGGCACAAAAGGAACCCATTTAATGTAGAAAGATTATGAAAGGACACGACCAAATAATTGATGCCCTCAACGCCGGCCTCACCATTGAATTGACGGCAATCAACCTATATTTCATCACATCCAAAATGTGCCGGAATTGGGGTTTACATAAACTCGCCGACCACTTTTACGCAGAGTCGATTGAGGAGATGAAACATGCGGAGGAGGTGATTGACCGGATCCTCTATCTGGAAGGAGCCCCTGAAATCGCGCGTTACGACACAATCCATGTCGGCCAGACCCCAAAAGAACAAATCGAAAACAGCCTGAAACTGGAAACCAAGGGCGTGGCCACTTACAACGAGGCGATCCAATTGTGCATTGAACTCAAGGATGCTGGAAGCCGTGACCTGATGGAACGGATGGTTGTGGAGTCAGAAGAGAGCGTTGATTGGGCCGAAGCACAATTTGACCTTATCAATTTGGTGGGGATCGAGAACTACCTTGCCCAACAAATAGGGGAAGCCCCTGCAGGAGGTTGACCCTACCCGCCTTTCCCAAGCCCGAGTAGTCCACGGATCGCTTCACAAAATGACTCCGTGCCACAAAAATATGGGGAAAAGGGCATGTTCACACTGAACTCCTCCAACGGCAAGGGAGAGCTTCCAATAAAATGATATTCCCGGTTGGTCGCCTTGGCTAAGGCCAAACCCGCGGCAATGTCCCATATACGCACCTTGAAGTCCAACGCCCCATCCGTCCTTCCCATTGCAGCATGTAGGAGGTTTAGCGCACCGCTTCCAATAGACCGGAGTTTGGCAGTGGCCAGAAGGGGGTGGAGCTGCCCTACCCGATTCGAGGGAATAGGGAAATGCATACCTATGGTCGCCTTTTCCCCAAAGGGCTCAGGAGGGAGAGGATTGACCTTTTTCTCATTTTCCAAGACCCCATATCCGGGGCCACCTTCGACTAGGGTGCTTCGGCTTTGGTCATAGAGGAAACCATATGCAGGTTCCCCTCCATCAAACAGCCCTACTGAAATAGCACAGGAGGCCACGCCGGTAGCGTAGTTGTTGGTACCGTCCACAGGATCGACGACCCAAGTGAAGCGGTTTTGCAGTGGAATGGTTTCCTCTGCATCCAGGCTTTCTTCGCTACAGTAATGATCCAAAGGGAAAAGCACATGGATTTGCTGACGGAGGTTTTCGGAGATGGCATAGTCAATTTTGGTGACCCTGCTATTGTCTGCCTTCCAGAGGCTTTTTACCTTGCCGAGGTTCGAGGCGAACAACCCGACCTGGGACAGGACAGCCTCACGTCCGAACGAAATCCGTGCCTCCAACCCGGCGTCCTTATTCATTCGTATGTGTAGAGTTTAGGATCCCTGGCTGGCGGGCGCAACATCCTCAATATTTTCTTGCTCTCACCTCGGATATCGAAGCCCTTCGGATCCTTTTCTTGCTGGTTATCATCCCCGTCATGCCCTGGCGGCATTCCGCCCATACCTCCAAAGTTATCGTAGGGGTCGTCCGATTCACCAAGGACTCCTTCAAAGTTTTGTTCCAGGGATTCAGGGTCGTGGCCTTCCTCCAACTTTCTGATCACCTCCTCGACTTCGTCGTCAAACTTGTCACCCAGTGTATCCCCGATCCGCCGAAGGAACCGCCCCATGACCCGGGGATCGGGATTTTCGGGGTCCATGCCCTCGACAGTTTTCTCCATCTCCCTGAAGAGAGACTTAACTCGGGGATCCTCCATATCCACATCGTTAATGGACATAGGGGCTTCGCCATCTTTACGGGATTTCCTTGTTTTCCCCGTGATCGCAAAGGAGGAAAGCATCCGCTCCATCCTGAACTCTTCCCCGTCCGGACATTTAGGAACCACGTCTTTCTGCGAGATGGATGCAGCAAAGAACTTATAAATCTTATTAGTATCGTATGAGTAGTATTCGTAAATGGGCATGATGAGTATCGATGAAGGAAGGTGTTACTTGATTTTGCGTTGGTATTCTTCAAAAGCATTGCCGATAGCTTCCAAATCCCCATGGGTAAGCTCCCAATCTGCGGCCTTGGCTGTCTCCAGGATTTGACCCTGGCGGCGCGCCCCGACGATGGCCGAAGTAACTTCGGGATGGCTAAGAACCCATGCAACAGCCAGTTGCCCGACCGTGCGACCGGAATCCCCCGCGATCCGGCTTAGTGAAGCGACAAAATCCAAAAATGGCCCTACATTTGGCTCCTGGAGGCACTTGGAGACAGGATGGTCTTTTTTGTGCTTCCGCCAATCATTATCGGGAAGGGCATTGTACCATTCCCTGGAAACCTTGCTGGTAAGTAGTCCTGAATGCATTGGACTGTAGGTGAGAAGTCCGGTCTTTTTCTCCCCGCACCAAGAGAGGACATCGGGTTCGATCCTACGATCCAGGAGGCTGTATTGGGGCTGGTTGGAAGTAACGTGGCCGAGGCCTTCGGCAGTTTCGAGCTGTTCGACAAAGAAGTTACAGACCCCGGCATAGCGGATTTTGCCTTGCTGCTTGAGATCCTGTAATGCGTGCCATGCCTCGGCAATATTTTCTACCGGCTCTGGCCAATGTATCTGGTATAAGTCGATACAGTCGGCTTGGAGCCTCTTGAGGGAGCCTTCGACCTCCTCGAAGATAGTTTTACGGGAAATGAAGCGGTAGGGGGAACGATCCTCATTAGGCAGAACCCCGCATTTGGTAGCGACAAACACTTGGCCTCCAAACTCCTTGACCGCCTTGCCTACAGCGGTCTCGGAAACCCCAAACCCGTAGGCATGGGCAGTATCGATCCAGTTGATGCCTTGGTCGAGGCCTTCCAGGATAGATGCAACGGAGTCCTTTTCATCCTGGTTGCCCCAGCCCATGCCCCAGTCACCCCCACCAATGGCCCACGTGCCGAAACCGACAACGGAGAGTTTTATGTCTGTATCACCAAGTTTGCGTGTTTTCATGTAGTTATTGTTTGTCTTCCGGTTAGAAAAAAAGGGAGGATAGGTCAAAGACAGGACGGAAGTTCGCAAGCAGAAATTGAGGAATGAGGACAGTATTGGTCACAGGGGCAAGCCGGGGAATCGGGTTGGAGTTAGTAAAACAGGAATCGGAGGCAGGTTCCAAGGTCCTGGCGACATGCAGGGATCCAGAGGGAGCAACCGGCTTGGCTGGACTTGCGGGACAGAACCCTGGCAATGTTTTCATACATCGTATGGATGTCGGTTCGGAGATGTCAGTACAAACTCTGGCGAGGGCACTGTTAGCCAAGGGTGAGTCGGTAGATTGCCTCTACAACAATGCGGGCATCATGGACTGGCGGACAATGATGGAGGTCGAAGCAAGCGCCATGGAGGAAGTCTACAAGGTGAACGTGGTCGGGGCAATACTTGTCCTGCGGCATTTTTTACCATTGCTCCGACAGGGAGGGGGAAAACTGGTGGTCAATATGTCCTCCCGGTTGGGCAGCATCGCCCTTCGAGGAAAATCCAAACTGGGCGGAAGCATAGCCTACTCAGCCAGCAAGGCGGGACTCAACATGCTAACAAAGCAAGCGTCCATCGACTTGGCGGGTGACGAAATATCGGTAGTATCGATCAGCCCTGGATGGGTACGGACAGACATGGGTGGGAAGGATGCAAAGTATTCTGTGGAGGAATCCGTGAAAGCCATGATGCGGAATGTCCGGAATCTTCGCATGGAGGATTCGGGGAAATTCTTTGGCGAAGATGGCGGGGAACTCCCCTGGTAGTCCTACTATGGGACAAATACCCAGCTCGCTTTGGAATGGGAACCCAGAGTCAGAAGGATTTGGAATACCCAAGAGATAAACCATAATCGAAGTTGTTGTACTCCTGAGTAAGAACTGACTTACCGATTTCGTTGGTGTCCTTGAGACTGTATGTCCCGAAAAGGCCGACATTGAGGGCTTCGAAGAAGGTTTTGGTAATAGTAATCCCTGCGGTGTAAGTGTAATCATGGCGACCGTCGTTTTTACTGACTACATAGTGGTTGGAATTTACACCAATAGACGGGCTGACCACGATCCCAGAGTCATAACTGTAAGTGTAGGCGAGGTTCAGGTTGGCGTCCCATCGGTCTTGCTCGTCCTCGACCCGGAGCGGCAAACCGATCTGGCCAGATACCGGGTCAACCTCCACAATGGGAATGCCGGTGTTTGGATCAAGTAAGGCATCACCGCTAGTCCAGTTGTACTTAGCTCCCCCCATGACCATCCACATGCCTTTGTCTCCATGCGGGATCATTTTCATGAGCATTACACTAGCACCTTTCCCACTGAACTTCTCTTCATCCCAGCCAGGCGAGAGCATACGGTTGTAGTCAATACCCGGAGTTAGGGTTAAGGTATCAGACAGTGGAATGGCCAAGCTGAAAGTAGCAATCTGTGTCTCAAAATCGAGGATTTCCGCCAACTTCTGATTGTAGAAGGCCATGTGGGTCAGGTTCAGGCTCGGTATCACCGGCTTGCCGAACATCGTCAACTCAGACATACTGAGGCTTACGGTACCACCAATCTCGAATACTTGGGATGCTTCAACGAGTGCGTCCTGTTCTGACTTCAACATGTTGTCCGTGCGGACAAGACGGGAGTTGAGCATGAAAGTAGTGCTGAAGGGAAGTTTGCCCAACTGGACAGGGCGTTGGAGGCCCATGTTCCCGGACTCCCCCCCGACAGCCCCAGCCAAATCCGTCTCGCCACTACCAGCGGGTTGGGCATCGACATCGCTTGGGGTCACTTGGGCTTGGGCAGAACAAAAAGCGAAAGTGAAGAAAAAGGAGAC
>JAYPDO010000041.1:0-13034 GCA_038125285.1 Opitutia bacterium | reverse complement strand
TTAAAATGGCACATACTGTTGTGATGATCCATGGGGTGGGTTCAGACTCAAAGTTAAGTGTAGGATAGTAGAGTGATATCTGGTTGCAAGGCTATTTTGGGTTTGCGGCTGCCGTCCTGGAGTGTGAAACCCCGAGCCCTATGCATTCAGCTCCTAACATTCTCTGGATATGCACGGACCAACAGCGATGGGACACCTTGGGCTGTTACGGCAATCCGTTTGTAAACACACCCGCATTGGACAACCTGGCCGCGAATGGAGCCTTTTTCCAGAACGCTTATTGCCAAAGCCCGGTCTGTACCCCGAGCCGGGCAAGTTTCCTTACCGGACGCTACCCAAGCACGACCAGATGCAGGCAAAACGGGCAGGAAATTCCAGGGGAAGAAACCCTGGTAACCAGGATCTTGGCGAACGAGGGTTACACATGCGGGCTGGCCGGGAAATTGCACCTCTCCCCTTGCAACCCGACCGTTTGCCCAAGACAAGAGAGGCGTATCGACGACGGCTACACGGAGTTCCACTGGTCCCACCATTCTGGGAACGGATGGGAAACCAACGCCTATCACGAGTGGCTGCGGGAAAAAGGCAAGAGTTACACCGAGGAGCCTCACCCTGATAGCCAATACGTGAGCTTCGGTCCCGAAGTGGACGACCACCAAACCACATGGTGTTCCGAGATGGCAATCCAGTTTATCCACAAAATGGCGGGTCATGCCTCCCCATGGTTATTCTCGGTCAATTTTTTTGACCCGCACCACCCATTCGACGCTCCAGAGTCCCTTATGCAGCGCTACATCCCCATCCTTGGGGACATTCCGCCTCCAGGATATTCGGCAGGGGAACTCGATAGCAAGCCTCCCTGGCAGCGAAGGGAACACAACAAGGCATACGGGGGTTATCCGTTCGGGACGATGACGGATTTGGACCACCGTCTTGTGCGGGCATCCTGCTTCGCAATGTGCGACCTGATCGACATCCAGGTAGGCAGGATGCTCGACGCGCTGAGGGTAACTGGCCAATTGGATAGTACACTTGTCATTTTTATGTCGGACCATGGAGAAATGCTGGGCGACCACGGGATTTACCTCAAAGGGGCACACTTCTACGAACCGGCCGTCCACGTACCCCTGGTCCTGTCCATGCCGGGGACGGTACCAGCGAAAACAGTCCATGGTCTCGCCGAACTGACCGATTTGGCCCCTACCCTACTGGATGCGGCAGGACTGAGCGCGCATCCTGGGATGCAAGGGAAGTCAATATGGCCCGGGCTCATTTGCAATGAGGGCGATTCTTTGAACGGGAGGGAAGATGTGTATTGTGAATATTATAATGCTATGCCTGCGGTTTGGGATGATTGGCAGCCAGGAACGAAAGATCGGTCAGAAGGAGACCATGCTACAATGGTAAGGACTCGTACCCACAAGATCGTGGTTCCCCATGGACACGATTGCGGGGAACTGTACGACCTCGAAAATGACCCGCGCGAAACCACCAACCTATGGGGTGACCCTGACCACTCAACGACCCAAATCAAGATGATGAAACGCCTGCTGGACCGGATGGCATTTACTGTGGATCCCCTGCCAGAAAGGAAGGCGGTATGGTGAGGAAAAATTGGGTCTCACATTGCAAAGCATGCTGCTGTTCCCACTTGATCCAACGACAAATGGCAAGGGGATCAGTTGGAATAACAACCATAGAGGTTGGCCGGAGACTTGACCTCATCACCTGAGTGATGCTAAAGTTTAGGATCCCTAGTGTAACAATGGCTGTAATAGATCCCCCTGCTGACCCTAAGATACCCAACATTCCCGCCCCCAAACGCCCGCCTGGTAAAGAATCTGGATTCGTCCTGGTGGTCTCGCTTGCCTTGCTGGCTTCCCTGCTCCTGATCGGGGTTTCCCTCAGCACAATGGCGTCCATTGAATTAAGGAAGGCCAACAACAAGAAAGCCCTGACGAGCGCTCGTGTGAATGCGAGGTTGGCCGCAACAAAAGGTTTTGAACTACTTCAGTTCACCACCGGCCCCGACCAAAGGGTTACCGCCCCTTCGGGAATTTGGAAAGAACCAGGCAGCAACGAACATGATATCGAAGGCACAGAGCAATATTGGACAGGTGTCCACCATAGTCAAAAACGCACCTGGAACCATGAAAACAAAGAGTGGGTGACGGAAGGACGAACCCAAAACCAATTCAACGGGGAAAACAAAATCGACGACACCCTGAAAACTGGGTTGGACAAGCAAGTGTGGCTCGTAAGCGGACATGACATGAAAGACAAAGACGGGAAATACTTAAACCCGAAATCAGTCCGTTCAACCAAAGAAAGCGTAGTCATACACGAAGGTGCAGCCCACGGTGTTCCGGACAATGGGGATGTGCGGGTCTTGGGAGTGGACGTCCCTTTCCCGGATGAAGACGGACTGCACAGGGGGCTTTACCAATCCAGGTATGCATTTTGGGCTTCTGACGAAGGCACCAAGACCAAAGTCAATATTGACCTAAGCCCGGAGTTGCAGTATCCGAACAAATCTTCCGGGTCGGCCGGGTTGGCAAGGGATAGGCTTCCGTTGATGAGCCCGAGGACATCCCCAATGACCTACCTCACAAAAACCGGCAGCCCTCGGGAGTCCAAAGAGAGGATGGACGCTGCGAAAAAGATAGCGAGCGTCGAGATGCTCAAATCAACAACTACTGTAAGGGAAGACGTATTGTCCCATCACTTCACGACAAAATCGATGGGGGTTTTGGCAGATGTCGCCAGGGGCGGTTTGAAAAAAGACCTCAGCCGGGGGCTGGGAGACCAATTCAAGGCAAAACTGGCTGGGGAGGTGATGTGGTCAGTACCTCTACCAGAACGGAAGGGCGATGGCGAAATCCAGGACCTGGACTCCTATCAGTCAAAGCGGGATAAAAATGTGAACAAGAGGGCACCGGAACAGCATCGGGGATTCCTCCGTGGTCCGCTTTGGGACATCGCCCATTCCTGGTACAGCCTTTACCTCCCAAAGCCTCCTTTCATGATGGGGTTTTATGGAGGGGTTGAAGACGAGTTCCATCCTACCCGCAAAAAGAACCAGTCCCAAGACTTGGTAGGAAGGAGCGACGACGCCACAATTTACAAATATTCGGAAAACACGGTTAATCGGGGGCCGAAGTCCAACGTCAACCATGCGACCTCGCCGAACCTTGAACCCCGAAGCCCAGCCGGGGCACAAGCCAACAATTGGATCTTCCGCAATTCAGCCCAAACCACCAAATATTTTACGAACAAGCCCATCTGGCAGCATTCCAACAAAGACGGGGAAAACTTTAAAATCGACTTCACAAAAAACGGTTATCCAAGAGGATCCAACTATTGGAGGAACGAAAACGTCCGCCATGCGATCGCGCCCGTATTGATCGAATACACGTTTGAAATCGGAATGATGGCCGTGGATGCCACCTACCTGTGGGATCTGACCCATGACGGACAGGGGAATTTCTACCCCTACAAGTGCGCCCGTGACGGATACGTTTTTTATGACACAGCCTGGCGCGACCAACCGGGCAACCGCCCCCCTTTTGACGACGATGACGAGGAAGAGGGGGGGGCAAATGGCACAGGAACCCGTACGCCGATGCCCGTTTGTGCCCTTTGCAACAAGCAAGACCAAGTCGAGTTTACAGGGGGATACAGGGAAACAGGCAGGATTGACCCGAGATTCGGAGACAAGATTTGGGATCCGAACCAAACCAGGATTAACAATGTCCTCCACTTGGACAGGACAAAGTTCCGCAGGGAGGTTGTCCTGGAACTAATAAAAAGGGGACTTTCCGCAGACGGAACACCTGGCCTCAACGGATTGCTAGCCCACAGGACCCCCAAGTTCAGGCAATGGATGTTCAAGGAACACCCGACTGTTGCGGATAAATACTACAATAAGCAGGACAACAAGGTGAACATTGCCAAATACAAGGAAGAGTTCTTCTCCCAATTCCTATACTTGGACATAGAGAAACATTCCCGTGGCTTGAGGGACGGCAATGAGATCGAGCAAAACGCCTACAAAATGATGCTCTCCATGTATAAACCCATCCTGATTTTCAAACCTACCTTGGTGTATTGGAATCCCTACAACGTACAACTGATCAACGTCCGCCCTTTCATCCATACTTCCCCCGGCAATGCCTACACCCGCTGGGTCAACGGCCAAATCCACCTGCCTGATGCGTCGATCAATACCAGCTCGGGGCCGCTACAGTTTTACTTTGCGAACAACAAGCGCCCCACTGAAGTAACCGATTTCACATGGATGTCCCTGATCCGGACTCCGTATGTAGACCGCTACACCAACAATTTCAACACATGGTACGGATTCTCCGTTCCCAACAACCCGGCCAAACCACCCTTTTACAAACACGACTTCAGGCCGGGCGGCAGGCCGGACCATGCTTTTAACCACGACCGATCAAGGTTGACCTACCGCATGGACATCGACCGGTTTTCAACGGACCAAAGTAAAATAGCCGCATATAACTTTGCCCCAGGGGAAATCAAGGTCTTCACCCCGAAATTCACTCGGAGGGCAGCTTTCAATGGTTGGCATTACCACAACATGAACTTTTCTCCAGAAGGGGAGGATGGCTTCGCCTACTCCTTGCCGCTAAACTCTCGCTTCCTGGACGGGGGCGAGATGATCCGCGACATTACACTCTACAACTATCCCGCAGGAGCATATGTTAACGGCAGCAATGACGAATGGAGGCACAGGTTTGCTTGGGAACTGGAGACGGCTGTCCAGTCCAACCGGGACACCATCAAACAAAAGCACAACAACCCAGAATACATGCACGTAGGAAGGCTGGATAGGTTAGTTCCGGATGTGACCAGTGCAACAGTCACCGTACAGGTCGGCAAGTCCATGGATTCCCTCTACCCACGGGGGTTCCGATGGGAAGACTACAAATGGTGGGACAAGCGGGACGGGAAGAACAATTGGCACAAGGATTATGGTGGGATCCGCGGTAGTTCGCCCCAAGTGGACGGCACCCGTGGAGGCGATGGTTACGGCGGCCCCAAAGAGGACAACGACTTTATGAACAATCTCGCCCAAGCCGTCTCCGGGCAGATCCAGAACCACTTGTTTTTTGGCTATAACTTCAGGCGTAAAGCGGCGGATTCCAACCCCTCTGAAAGCATGGCCTCCTGGGCCCACCTCAATGCCCGGGCCCACGATGTATTGAGAAACGGGGAAAAGGACGGCTCACCCTTCGGTTGGGAAGGCAGAATCCTCAGTAGGAAGGACCTGATGCAGGAAGTCCTTAGCGTGTCTTCCGGGATTGCAAAGTGGGGAAGCAGTTTCACCCACAAAGGCCAATCCCGGCTGGCCATGGTCGATGTCCCCAGGCAACCTATGCATTCCATCGTCGAACTGACCCATGCTGACCTTGGCCAATTCAACCTTTCCCCGACATTCCCGGTGGGCAACTCCTACGCATCCCCCTTTGTCCCCCCTGACCAAGCCTACGCGACAAAGGGAAAGTACAATTTGTACCCGGCGGATGTGCACAATTTCACCCAGGAGAACAATACTAGGAGCATCACCAAGTTCTTCAACGCCTTCAACCATACCTTGCCCGACTTTTCCTACCAGTTGAACAAATGTCTCTTTGACCGGTATTTCTTTTCAACCATCCCGGACTGGCCCTACAATGCCCAGGGAACCGACTACAAAAACCCACAATTCGTTTCCCGGAATTTTCCCCCGTTCGACGATTTCGACCAGGACTTTGTTGACAAATATTATGATCCTGGTACTGCAGTCCCAGCGGCCTACCTCCTCCCCAACCCAAGGATTCGGTATTATTCCACGGATGGTACTCCACCAAGGATTGGCGATTTGCACGACATGGATTCGGCGGCAGCCAACCTCCTGGTGGACGGGGCCTTCAACGTCAATTCAACCAGCGTGCAAGCATGGGCAGCCCTGCTGAAGACACTCAAGGGTGCCGAATTTAAACACACAATGGGGATCCACAAAAAGTCTACTACCGCATTCCTCCGGTCGATTTACCCCTACTGGGGATCCAATGACATCTGGCAAGGGTTCACAGAGTTTTCGGACGACGAAATCGAAGTCTTGGCAGAGGCTATCGTCGAAGAAGTCCGCAATCGCGGGCCGTTCCTCTCCATGGCCAACTTCATCAACCGTTCCCTTGTTAGTCCCAAGGATGTCCCTGAGAACCCTGACCCCAACGCCCCGCCCTTCACACCTTGGAAGTCCGGCGCCCTCCAATCGGCGCTGGACAAGACAGTGAACCGAGAAAAGGTAAGGAACAATAAATATGGCGACCTCGCTGCCTATGAACCTAAGGCAGGCAGCCATTGGCTACCATCGGCGGGCGATGGATCGAAAAGCGTCAACACCAACTATTTTATTGAGAATGCAGGGGAAATGCCGACCGCGGCAGGCATACCGGGATGGACGATGCAAAGCGATATCCTCCGACCCCTAGCACCAATCCTGAATGCCCGCTCCGACACATTTACAATCAGGGGATACGGCGAAGTGAAGACCAAGGGTATCGTCAAAGCCAAGGCGACGTGTGAATTGCTTGTCCAGCGTGTGCCGGAGTACGTCAACAACGAAGCTCACTCCTTGGGTGCCGAGTTCCTCGTCCATAACAAGGAACAGGAAACATGGTACAATCCCGACCCGGGTTTCGAGCCTGGGAACCGGGACCGCAACCTTCTCGTCCGGGAAAGTAAGCCTGGGTTGATGGAAAACTTCCAATTGGGTAGAAGGTATAAAATACTCCAATTCCGATGGCTCTGAACCATACGTTGTTCCTCACCATGATAAAAATCACCCTTACCTCCTTGGCCACGCTCTTTTGCCTGGCCTCCCTGCACAACCGTACGTGGGGACTGGAGTTCCACTGTATGGCCTTCCAAGGTTCATACCCAGGGCTGCATTTCCAAACTGGGGAAGACTCAGATACCGCAATGGAAATCCAAGAATATGGACTCTCCCCAAAGTACACTTACGCCGGGGCTAGCCCACTGACTTTCTACACCAAGGCGCCCGGGGAGGACGGCCAGGACATCCGAACCCCGGTCGCCCAATTCCCATTAAGCCCAGGGTATGTCAAATTCCTATTCATCTTTTACCCGAACCCCCAAGTCCCCGGGACTTACCAAATCTACCCCATACCGAACGACGACAGGACGATGCCCCCGGGATCCTATCGAGTCCAAAACCAAACCAAAAAGCAAGTGGCTCTACAACTGAACGGGAAGGCGTATCAGTTTGGCAGCGGGCAATACCAAGTCTTTACCCCGCCACCTGTCCAAAGTGAAACCTTCGAACTGGAAGTCGGCAACCCGGATGATGCCGGTGGCACCGACCCATCTGCCACTCGGGAAACTGAAAGTTTTACCGCAGCGGCCAAAATACCCGTCCACTTTGTCTACCAGGACGAAGCCGGCCAATGGAATACTTTCTTCAAGAAGAAATGGCTCTACCGCCAGGACATCAGGACTTATGTGTTCATTTACAACATCGACGGGGTTTTGCAGCTAAAGAACTTTGTAGAATTCGTGGGTAATTAACCCACATTCCGATGGCTCTAGCCGGCTCCCCCACCCTTCCGGCAACCCAAAGTTACCCTGCCGGGCTTCCCGTTGGTTCTTCAAAATTTTTTTACATCCTGCGAAATCCCGCACTTGACCGCGCATGGGCGCAGCATAAATTTTGCTTCATAACCCTATGAGCATCCTTCTTGCTTCCTGTTCCTTGCCTCCCCCTTCCAAACTGATTCACAAACATCCAGCGAGCCGGGAGTGTGGTTTCACCTTAATCGTCTCACTAGGTTTGCTGACTTCGCTGCTCCTGGTCGGAATATCCCTGAGTACCATGGCCTCGATTGAGGTGAGGAAAGCAGAACAACGCAAAGCACTCACCCAATCCAAGGCCAATGCAAGGCTGGCCGCCCTGCAGGCACTCGATCTGCTCCAGCACACGACCGGCCCCGACCAAAGGGTCACTGCGCCTTCCGGCATTTGGGAAGACGGCAGCACCAAAGGAACGGACCTGGATGATTCGGAGCAATACTGGACAGGAGTGTACCACAGCCAAAAGAGGAACTGGGACCAGGAAGCCAATGAATGGGTTACGGAAGGAAGGACTCAGGACGCCCGTAATGGGGAATACAAAGCAAGCAATACCATGCCCCAAGGCCTTACCGGGCAAGTCTGGCTAGTCAGCGGCCATGATATGAAAGACCAAGGAGGGAAATACCTGGATCCAAAATCCGTGCGGAATTCCAACTCCAAAGTGACGATCCACGATGGTACTAAACAGGACGAAGCTGACAAGGGGGACGTCCATGTATTGGCGGTAGAACTTCCAAAGGACAACAAGCAATCTAAATCCAGTCAATCCAGGTATGCATATTGGGTGTCCGACGAAGGGGCCAAGGCCAAGATCAACCTCCAAGATGACCCGAAGCGCCAATACCCCACTAAAAACAATGGGGCGGCCGGGATGCTAAGGGACAAGCTCAATGTCATGAGCCCCAGGTTTTCACCGCTCACCCTGGAGGGGGCAAAAAACGGGGATGACCGGGAATTGCTGGCCACCAAGCTCGTCAGCCCGGAAGGACTGAAAGAGGGGAAGGATCCCAGCATCCCAAATGCGAAGGAAGAACCCCTGTCTCACCATTTCACGACCGATTCCAAGGGAGTCCTGGCCGACGTCTCCCGTGGTGGGCTAAAGAAAGACCTGAGCCGGGGCCTTGGGGATCAATTTGTTGAGAAACTGGCAGGAGAAGTCATGTGGGAAGCCCCGCTCCCCGAACGGAGTGCGGATGGATCGATTGTTGACCTGGATACCTATGCCTCCCTAAGGGACAAAAATGTTAACTACAAAAACCCGACAGGCCACCGCAGCTTCCTCCGCGGCCCAATTTGGGACATGGCTCATTCCTGGTACAGCCTTTACTTGCCAAAGCCACCCTTCATCCCAGCTTTTTATGGTGGGGTCCAGGCAGAGTATCACCCCACCAAAACGAAAAACCAAAGTGGCGATCTGGTAGGGAATGAACAGGATCCGACCATCTACAAATACTCACCTAACCCCGACAGCCGGGGGCCTAAATCCAACCTAACCCACTCCACCAATCCCAATATCGAACCACGCAGCCCAGCAGGGGCGGTACAAAACAACTGGGTGTTCCGGAACAACCGTAATACGACGCGGTATTTTACCAACAAACCGGTCTGGCAGCACTCCAGCAAGGACACCCAAAACTTTAAAATTGATTTCACCAAGAACGGCTATCCCCCCGGCACAGAGTTTTGGCGCAGGGAAAACATCCGCCACACCCTAGCGCCTGTTTTGATCGAATATAACCTGGAAGTAGGTTTCTTCCCGGTGGACGCCACCATCCTCTGGGATCTCTCCGTGGATGACTCCCAGTGGTACTATCCTTACCGCTGCACGAGGGATGGGTATGACTTCTACCGGGACTACTTCCGGGACTACATGCCCAACCCTGGGGAGGCGCCCCCAGTTGAAGGGGAACCGGTTGAGCCGCCAAACCGAAATATCATGCCCAGGTGCGACATCTGCGGCAAAAATGACCTGGTGGACTTCACCGGGGGATACCGCGATACGGGACAAACCGACCCTGAGTTCGGCCTGCCCATATTCTGGCCGAACACCAGGAAGGTAGACAACATGCTCCATCTTGACAAAACCAAATACCGGATGGAAATCGTGATGGAACTCTTGAACAGAGGCCTGACTGTGGACGGCCCGGGCATTGACGGCTTGATCGCACACCGTACCCCGAAGTTCAGGGAATGGTTCACCCAGACCAACAAGGATCTCGCCCAGGAACATTATGGCAAACAAGTCCATGAATGGGGTCTAGGAAATGACAAAAAGTCGAATGACCTAAGGTCGCAATTCAACCTGAATGCAAGTACCAGCAAGCTGACAATCCAGCAAATCAGAAAAGTATTTTTGGCAGAATACCCGTTCCTGGACATGGAGAAAACCTCCTATGGCCTCGCCAACGGGAACATAACCGAACGGGAAGCCATCAAAATGATGGAGGACATGTACAAACTCGTCCTAATGCTCCGCCCTACCCTGGTTTATTGGAACCCCTACAATGTCCAGTTGAACGACGTACACCCCGAAGTCTATGCTGGGATCGGGAACATACACGCCAGGTGGATAAACGCAAACGGAGACTTCTACCTTCCCGACGCCAGTATCAACACCTCCCAAGGCCCCCTAAAATTCCAATTCTGGGACGGACGGGGTAAAAACGCCGGGACAACCCCCAAGGACAACACGACCGGTATTAACTGGATGTCCCTCTGGCGCACCCCGGTCGTAGACCGCTTTACTGGCCAACAGGGTTTCCGCTTCGACAGGTGGTACGGCTTCAATGTACCTGACAGTCGCGGGAAACCCCCATTTTACCGGCACGACTTCCGAGACCCCGGCATCCCAAACCAGGCCTTCTCCACGGGTTATTGGGACTACCGCTACCGGTTCCGCTACAGGGCGGACCTGGACAGGTTCAACAAAAAGCCGGAGTACAATTTTGCCCCTGGAGAAATCAAAGTATTCACCCCCGATTTGGTCAGGCAAAGCACATGGGTCAACATTTCCCCCGAGCAGGAAAACGGCTTTGTTTACAGCATGCCCACATCCCACACTTTCTTGAGGGGGCAGGATGTCATCAACGACATCAAGGTTTTCACTTTTCCAAGCGGTTCCTATGAGTACAACCCTGGTGACGGGGCGGCGGGCAGGAGCACCTGGGGATGGGAAATCGAAACCCTCGTGCAATCCAACCGCGACACCTTTAAAACCAAGCACACAAACCCCGAGTTCATGCACGTTGGCAGGATTGACAGGTTGATCCCCACCTCGGACAGCCCGGAAATCGATGTCACCATTGGCAAGTCAGTCGGCTCCCTTTACCCTGCCATGTACCCGAGGTGGACAAAGTCCGGGTTCTGGAACGGCAGGGGGGATCCCATTTACGGAGGAATCCGGAACAGCGAACCCAAAATCGACAATTCCAGGAACGTCCCGGATAGCTACCGCGGGCCGAATTTCGACCACAACCTCCCCTTCCTAAAAAACCTCACGGAAATGGTTTCCGGCCGCCTTGATTCCCACTTGATGATGGGTTATAACTTCCGCCTCAAGGCCTCGGAATCCAACCCCAAGGAAAGCCTATCGAACTGGGCGCACTTAAACGCCCGCTCCCACGACATCCTCCGAAATGGGGAGAAGGATGGGGCACCCTTTGGTTGGGAGTGCCAAATCCTGTCCAGGGAAGACATCTTGAAATCTGTCCCCAGCATATCTTCAGGCGTGGCGAGGTGGGGAAACAGCTTCACGATGAAAGGCAAATCCAGGATCGCAATGGTGGACATCCCGAGGCAACCCATGCACTCCATTGTCGAACTTACCAACGCGGACTTGGCCAAGTACAACATGGCGCCCACTTTTGCCGTGGGGAACTCCTATGCATCCCCCTTCATTCCCCCCAACCAGGCCTTTACGGTGAAAGGAAAGTACAATTTGATCCCGGCGGACGACGCCTATTTCACCCAAGAGGCGAACGCCAATAGCAAGTACCAGTTCTTCAATCCATTCAACCATACCCTGCCGGATTTCTCTTACCAACTCAACAAAGCCCTGTTCGACAGGTATTTCTTCTCCACCGTCCCGGATTATCCCTACAACGCTACCTCAAGCCCTTATTCGAATCCCCAATTCGTTTCCAGGAACTATCCGCCCTTCGAAGATGTCAACCAAGACTTCATCGAGAAATACTTCGACCCCAAGACAAAGGATCCCAAAGCCTACCTCCTCCCCAACCCAAGGATGAAGTACTACTCCCCGGACGGAACCATGCCCCAACTCAAGGATCTGCATGACTTCGACTCGGCTGCGGCAAACCTCTTGGTCGATGGATCCTTCAACGTCAATTCTACCAGTGTCCAAGCCTGGGCAGCTTTGTTGAGGTCTCTGAAACAGGTTGATTTCAAACACACCATGGGAACCTACCCATCAGGTAACCAAAAAGAGAACACCCCCTTCCTCCGGGGAATTAATCCCTATTGGGGGCCTAACGACATTTGGCAAGGCTTCACTGAGGTGACCGAGACCCAAATCCAGGAACTGGCGGAAGCCCTCGTTTCTGAAATCCGCAAGCGGGGTCCGTTCCTTTCCCTGGCTGAGTTCATCAACCGCAAGCTCGTCAACCCGGTGGATGTGGACCAAGGCACGGCAACCGACCCCAACCGCCCTTGGAGATCCGGCGCAGTCCAGGCTGCCTTGGACAAGACGATCAACCGGGATAAATTTATGGATGACGAATACGGGGTGGAAACCGCTTTCGAGCCTAAGGGAACCAGCCACTGGATCGCCTCCAGCGGCAAGGGCACAGTCTCCAACAATGCCAACTACTTCAAGGAGAACACTGAAGGCATGATGACTGGCACAGGGATCCCTGGCTGGACCCTCCAGAGCGACGTCCTCCGCCCCCTTGACCCGATATTGAACGCCCGGTCTGAAACATTCACTATTCGGGGATAAGGTGAAGTTAAGAAAAACGGAAGCGTGCGGGCCAAGGCCATGTGCGAACTCCTCGTCCAACGGCTTCCAGAATACGTGAACAACGACGCGCATTCCCTCGGCTCGGAATTCCTCGTCCACAGTAAGGAAAAGGAGACTTGGTATGCCCCGGACCCTGGGTTCGAACAAGGGAACAAGGACAGGAACTTGCTGATCCGGGAAAGCAAACCAGAGCTCATGGAAAACTTCAGGCTTGGCCGCCGCTACAAAGTCCTCCAATTCAGGTGGTTGTAACTTTCCCGAAAGGCCACATCAGGCCGACGGGGCTATTCGCAGGTAATCGTTCGTCCCATTGCCATTGATTGATTTCCAAGACTCCCATCATGCCCACTCCCACATCAAAGCCCTTTGCCTGGATTGCCGGGTTCCTATGCTGCTC
>JAYPDO010000040.1:27926-28255 GCA_038125285.1 Opitutia bacterium | reverse complement strand
GGCGATACCTACGTCCACCAGATGGGGAACCCGTTCGAGGATCCCGGTTATTCCGCCTGGGATGCCGGGGATGGCAAGGTCACCGTTTCCACCTCCCAGTTGACCAGCGACAGCATCCGCCTTTCTTATTATACCGGCCAGAATGGGAACTTGCTCGACATCACCAACAGTGGCGGCCTCCTTACCTCCACCCCGGACATCGTCGTCCCCCATTTCGTCACCGCACCTGCACGCATGGCCGGTTTGTACCTGGACGGAAACGATTTCAAGGATGTCATCCCGAACATCCCGCAAGAGGACAACTTCATGGTCATGTGCGACGGGTCTTT
>JAYPDO010000040.1:19383-27916 GCA_038125285.1 Opitutia bacterium | reverse complement strand
CCGTGGCCCGGAGCAAATGAACGCCTTGAATTGGTACGGTTACCGGGAAGTCGACCTTGATCCCGGATTCTACAAGTTTGCCGTCCTTTTCCTCGAAGGCGGCGGCGGCCAGCGGATTGATGCCCGCTACCGTGCCATCGAAGGTGCCGGGCCCCCTATCGTCACAAGGATATACCCTGGGCAAGTCGACCAGAAAGGGCAATGGGTGCAATACAATCCGATCAACACCTTGGGCGGCGGCGAATACGACATTACGTACACAGCTACTGATTCAAAGGGGAACACCGCCACCGCCACCCGCCATGTCATCGTCAAAAACCAGCCCGAGGCCGCCGTCATCTCCCTTCTCGGCGATGCGGAGATGTCCGTCCCCTTTGCCCAGGCTTTCACCGATCCTGGAGCCGCCCTAACCGACATCGACGGCAATGCCGTGGCAGGCGAAGCCGTTGTCCTCGGGACGGTCGACACACAAACTCCCGGCCTCTACCGCCTTACCTACACTTTCACTAATGCTGGCGGCTTCACCTCCCGCCAACGCGTCCGGAAAGTCCATGTAGTCGATGACACCCCTCCTGTCATCACCCTTGGCGGTTCTGCCAACATGACCCATTTCCAAGGGTTGCCGTTCTTGGATCCGGGTTCCTCGGCCAAGGATGACCACGACGGCGTGCTCGTCGCCGGTTCATCACATGGGATCAAGAAGGTCGGCCTCCTCATGCACCTGGACGCCTCCTCTATCCTTGGCAAAGCCGACGGCGATCCTGTGACCACCTGGCTCGACCTCTCCGGCAAAGGGAACCATGCCTCTGAATCAGAGGGCACGCCCACCTATTCCCCCTCCGGCATCCAGTCCCGCCCCGCCATTTACTTCGACGGCTTCTCCTCCCTCTCCACCTCCCAGTACTTTGGCAACACCTACACCATTTTCACGGTCTCCAGGATGGCCGGCGGTTCCAACCAGCGCCTACTCGCCTCCGGGGACAACATCGACTGGGCCATGGGCTACGACGGCGGCTTCGAAGATTACTTCCGGGACGGCCGGGGCGATGTCACTTTCCAGGTCAATAAAGCCACCACGGATCCCCATCTCTACACTGCCGCCAGTGCCAACCAGAACATCAATTTCTACTCCGACGGCATCCTCCTCTCCGATTTTGCCAAGCGACGCGATACCTACCAGGACATCGGCAAATTCCAGATGGGCGCTTGGCGAAACCTCGAAAAACCCGCAAAGGGCTACGTTTCGGAAGTCCTCATCTATGACCATGTCCTTTCCGGCCTCGAACGCAAAAGTGTCGAGGCTTACCTGAACGCCAAATACGGCCTCAACGGGATTGCCCAGGCCAACGTCCCGGTCAACCCCGACAAGCCGGGAACCTACAGCGTTGTGTATGAAGCCATCGACTCCTCCGGGAACCGTGCCGTCTCCACCCGCACCGTCACGGTTGTCCCCAACCCGAATGCCCACTCCATCACCCTCACAGGCGACGAGTTGGTCGAGCACGAAGCGGGCACTGCCTTTACCGACCCTGGCTACGAACTCAAGGACAAGGACGGCAATGTCCTGGCACAAGGGCTTGTCGTGGTCTCGTCCGACCTTGATCCCGATGTGACCGGGCTTTACACGATCCGCTACAACTATGCACCGGCAACTGGCCAACCGGCCACGGAAATGGTACGCAGGGTATGGGTCCGCGACACGCAAGGCCCGGTCATCACACTCAATGGGGAGAAGGATGTCCGCCTCAAGGTCGGCGACCCCTATGACGAACTCGGTGCCACCGCGACGGACATCGCCAGCGGCGACCTCCCTGTCCTCAACAGCAAGCAATGGCACATTAACGCGCTTCTCAAGCAGGGCTACACCGAACCCCGGAATAACTACCTCCCCCTGATCCTGGACAACAATGGCGGCCTTCTTGCCGCAACGCCCCTTGGCAGCGCACCCTTCACAAACGGCCCGGGCAATGGGCTTGATTACGGGAGCAATACCCAGTTCTGGGCCAACATCGTGGACGAAAACGGCGACGACCCGACACCGACCGACCCGACCGACGAATACCAAATCCTCTGGTCCGGTTCCTTTTTCGCCCCCACTGAGGGCACTTACGAGTTCGGCATCGAGTACCAGGACGACCGTTCCACCATCTACCTGGACATCAACCAAAACGGAATTTTTGAAGATGCCGCCGGGGAGTTGATTGTGGATATTAACCTGCAAGGCGTCTATCCACCCGTCCAGCTCAAGGCCGGGATTTACAAGTTTGCGGTGGCCTTCGCGGAAGGTGGCGGTGGCGAGCGGGTCCGAGCCCGGATGTCCCTTCCCCCTGCCAATGGCAAACAGTACATCCAGGAAATCATCAACCCAACCGCCCCAGCCCAAGCTGGACTTTGGGCTTACCCAAACACCACCCCGCTCGATACTTCCGTTGCCGGTATCCATACAATCCAGTACCTCGCCAGGGACGGCGGCGGGAACATCACCGTCGTGGAAAGGACGGTCCACGTGGTGGACGACAACACCGTCCCCTTCATTTCCCTCAACGGGCTTCCCTCGATCGTCCACGAAGCCGGCGATGACTTCACGGATCCTGGTGCCACCGCTATCAGTGGTGTAAACGGTTCCGAGCTGACAACCACCCTCCAGGGCACCGGAACTGTCGATAAGGACACCGTCGGGGTGTACACCCTCGCCTACGATTACAACGAAGGGGGCAAAGATGCCGTCCAGGTCACCCGCCAGGTCTCTGTCGTGGACACCACCAAGCCCGCCATCACCCTCAACGGCAACGCTTCCATGGCCATCACCGCAGGCAGCACCTTTACCGATCCCGGCGTCACGGCCACCGATGTTACCGGTAACCCAATGGTCGTGACAGGCTACATCCCCCACAAGCTCGGTCTTCGGGCATACATGGTCGACCAATCCCCTCCGGCGCTCCTGGACTTCAACTTGCCGGGCAGCCTGTTCGACCTCGCTCCCTCCGGCTCCGATTTCTTCACCAAAGGCCCGTTGGGCACCGGTTGGGAGTATAACTCCGACGCAGAGTTCCAACGCGACCCGATCGGCATCATTGTTAACGACTACTACCAAACCCTCACCACTGGATACTTTTATGCCAAGGCCGACGGGGATTACGATTTCCGCACGGACAACGTGGACAACTACCTCCAAATCTGGATCGACCTGGACCAGGACGACGTCTTTGAAATGCCTGGCGATTTCGGGAACGAGCGTCTCACCAATGGAAACCAGACCGCCACCGTCGCCCTGACCACCGGTTTCTACCGCATTGCCCTCGGCTACATGGAAACCACTGGCGGCGCACGCGGCCGGTTCCAACTCAAGACACCCGTCGGAGCCGGGCCATCCGACGCCCTTACCGTCGTCAAGCCCACCGATCCCGCCCAAGCGGGCCTCTGGTATGTCAAGGGGGATCCCACGGTCAATACCACCTTCACCGGTACATATCCCATCACGTACTACGCCATCGACGCCAGCGGCAATGTCTCGAAGGTCACCCGTACCGTCATCGTCGAGCCGGATCCCTCCGCCCCGGTCCTCCACCTGGTCGGTGAACCGGAAGTTGCCCACGAAATCGGTTCCCCCTACAACGACGACCTTCCCGAGATCAAGGACCAAGCAGGCCAAGGCCTCCCGGGGACACCCGACTTTGCAGTGACACTCAATGGGGTAGACGTTACGGACGTCGATGGCAACGTCGCCGGGGTATATAAAATCACTTACACCTTCACCGACGGCAGCAGCCGCTCCGCCATCCCCATCTACCGGACGGTCACTGTCGCCGACACGATCGCGCCGGTCATCACCCTCAATGGTGCCGCCGACATCACTGTGCTGCTCGGTTCCGAATACAAGGATGCCGGGGCCACTGCCTCAGACGCCTTCGACGGCTCCGTGACGGTGACAATGAAAAGTTCCAACCCGGTCGAAGCCTACGTCCCAGGCCTCCTTGCCGGGACGACCCGTAACTGGAACACAACTACCCCCAACCCCGGCAATGTCGGGATCGACCCCCTTGGCCCTTCCGCCGCCCAAATGCCTTCCTCCACCAACTACCCTTGGGACGTCAACACCATGGTCATCTACACCGGCGAATTCTACGATGCCGACGGCGTCTTCGCCTTCCGGGAGGATATCGACGAAATCGCCCGAATCGCCATCGATGGCGTCCAATGGTTCGAGGACCGCCAGTGGAATGTCGCTACCGAGTACCAAACCAACCAAGGCAAGGGCGGATGGTTCCAGTTCGACCTCCGGATGTGGAACGGTGGCGGTGGCGGCGGTGCCCGTAGTTTTGGAGTGGAACTCGAAACCGAAGGCCTCCTGGGCGCGAACGGGAATTGGGTCATCCCCCAAAACACCAATGCCGACTCCGCCAACCTCTTCCGCTATTGGGCCAAGCTCCATGACACCGTTGATGCCCGTTTCGAAGGCGACTACACTATCACCTATACCGCCAAGGACGCTGCTGGGAACACTTCCACCGCCGTCAGGAAAATCTCCGTAAAGGACGACTTCAACCGCCCCATCATCACCCTCGCCGGTGCAAAGGTGCTTACTCACGAAGCCGGGAATCCATTCACCGATCCTGGCTACACCGTCGCCAACCGCCGGGGCGATACGTTCGACGCCACCAAAGTCGTCGCCACTGGTTCAATCGATACTACCAAGACCGGGGACTACATCCTTACCTACAACTTCTCCGACGCAGGTAAGGACGCACCCCAAGTAACGCGGAAAGTCACGGTTGTGGACACTACCGCCCCGGTCATCGAACTGACAGGCGGCGAGTACTACCGGGTTCCTGTTGGCCAAGCCTATACGGAGCCGGGCGTCACGGTCACGGACAACCTAGACACTGGACTTACTGCCGATGTCACCCTTGCCATCACCGGCCTCCAACCCCTTGTCCATTGGGAATTTGACGAGCTGGACGGTTCCACCAGTCCCGAACTCATGGCCGGGTTGGATGCCACCCTCATCAACTTCCCAGATCTTGCCGCCGCCCGGGTGCAAGGGAAATACGGCAACGCCCTCAGTTTCGACATGGCCAACGCCAGTTACCTCACCGTCCCGGGAGCCGCCCTGCTCGACCTCCAGGCCTTCACCATCTCCGTCTGGGTAAAGTCCGATGATTATGTCCGCGACATGTTCATCTTCGAAAAGACCACCGACGATTCCCTTAACTCTCAGTACAATGTCCATTTCGAAAGCCAGAACCAAGGTGAGTTCAACTTCCGTATCAACGATGGGGCTGGCGGCTTTGAAGACCTCACCGTTGCCTCCCCCGGCGAGTTCCTGCCCGACGTTTGGCAGCACATTGCCGTTACTTACGACGGCTCTGTCCAAAAAATCTATGTGGAAGGCCAGCTTGTGGCCGAATTGCAACAGGACATCACCATCCCCGACACCCCGGCAGCCGGCCCGGCCTACATCGGTGCCTACGCCCAAGGCGGCGGATACCATTTCCACGGGTTGATGGACGACTTAAAAATCTACCCCCTCGAAGTACCCCAGGCCCTAATCCCCGAAATTCAGAAGCAGGCGGGTGTTGACACCTCGGTGGAAAGGAAAGCCGGAAACCCCTACACCTTCACTTACACAGCCGAAGACGCCCATGGGAACGCGTCTACGGTTGTCCGCAAAGTCATCGTCTCCAACGACCAGACCCCGCCCACCCTCACCTTGAACGGCCAAGCCCAGATGAACCTCACCCTTGGCGACACATGGAGCGATCCATTCGCCACGGCCAGCGATACCATCGACGGCGACATCTCCATACGGATCCTCGTCACCGGGACGGTCGACCCGAACAAGGAGGGCGTCTACGAACTGACCTACGACGTCATGGACCTTTCCTACAACCAAGCCGTCCCCGTAACCCGGACAGTCACGGTCTCCGCCCAAACCGATCCCCTGGACGACTGGTACGCAGCCAAACTTCCCGGCCATCCTGCCGGGGACAAAACCCCGACGGCCGACCCGGACCACGACCGCATCCCCAACCTACTTGAATACGCCCTCGGGGGCGACCCAGCCATGCAGGACCGCAAGGTCTCCCTGCCCGATGCCAAGTCTGAATCTGGTTTCCTCAAGGTCACCTTCATCCGTATCCAAGCCTCCGTCGACCCACTTGTCACATACAAGGTCGAACTGACCCGGAGGCTCAAGGGAGGCACCTGGAGCGAGGCTGACGTGGTCGTAGCAAAAGACGACGACCAAGATGGAGTCCCAACCGGTTACGAAAGGGTCACCGCCACCTCCACGACCCCCATCGCCAGCGAGACCCAAGGTCGCCAGTTCATTCGTATCACCGTCGAACGGCCGTAAGGCAATCCGGAGGGGCGATCTTTGGTCGCCCGTAAATGCATGGTAATGAAGGACTTGGTGTTCTCACTGGGGCACATCGCGACTCCCGAAAGCAATCTCCGATTGGACAACTGACGGAGCGCGGGCTTATAATCTGTGACCGACTGTCAATTTCCTATATCCTGTAGCCTCGGGTAATAAACTCGCCCTCCACGTCGGAAATTTGTCAATAGGAGTCGTGGCAAGGTAAGCAATTGCAATCCCTAGCAATTGGTACCTCTGAAAGTTAATTCCCTTCAGCGAAAAGGGATCCGTCAGGTTAATTTGCCGTTTCAGCAGGCTTTTCTTCCGCCGGTTCTGAAGGAGCCACCGGTTCGGCAGGCTTGTCCAATTTCGCCAGGAATTTCGCAGGTTCCTCCTGGAAATCGGGGATACAGTGGTCGCAGCAGAACTTGATCGTCTGCCCCTCGTGGACCAACGACGGCGGTGCGCCCATGCTGCCGAGCTTTTCGCCCGATACGATGCAAACATCCAGCGGATAAGCCTTGGCATTGCTGGTTTCTTTGCTAGCTTCGTCCGAGCCGCAGGAGGTGAAAAGGAACGCCGCTATTGCGGCAGGGAGAAGGGTGGCAACTTTCATAGTGAACCACGAACATTCCTTGCCATCCAGAAGTTGCAAGGACATTTTCGAGGTTGATTCCCTTGCTGCACGCCGCTTTGGTCTGCTACATGCCCTCTCCCCGCATCCTCACCACCACCGTCGGTTCCTATCCTGTTCCGGATTGGCTCTCCGCGCTCCCGTCCGAGCAAGCCGTCATCGACGCCACCCGCGTCATCTTTGACACCCAACGCCAAGCCGGGATCGACCTCCCCACTGACGGTGAACTCTACCGCTTTGATGTCAACCACCCTGACACTAACGGGATGATCGAGTACTTTGTCCGCCCTATGGGTGGATGTGATTCCACCATCGGCCGTGCGGACACCGACGCATTCCGCTCCAAACAGGAGATGGGTTTCCGTGCCAAGCCCGCCGCAGTAGTCCTGGCAGCATTGCACGGTGGGGGGCTAAACCTAATCGAAGATTGCCGCCGTGCCGCCCATGTCGCCGGTGGGGACTTCAAGTTCACTGTGACCAGTCCCTACATGCTTTCCCGAACGTTGCTCGACAACTTTTATGGCGACTTCGACGCCCTCACGCTTGCCATCGCCGACGTCCTGGCAGCGCAAGTCAAAGGCCTCCCGTGCCCATGTCTCCAGGTGGACGAGGCCAATATCCCTGGTTCTCCGGAGCATGCCCCTCTTGCCGCCGAGGCCATCAACCGCGTTCTCGATGCCTTCGAAGGCACCAAAGCCGTCCACTTCTGTTTCGGCAATTACGGCGGACAGACCATCCAGGCGGGAAAATGGAAACCCCTGCTCGAATTCCTCAACTCCCTCCACGCCGACCACCTCGTCCTCGAACTCGCCCACCGTCCGAAGGACGACCTTGAAGCCCTCAAGGAAATCCGCCCGAGCCTCGGTATCGGCCTGGGAGTCGTCGACATCAAGGTCAACCACGTGGAATCTCCGGAAGAGATCGCCCGCTCCATCGAAGAAGCCGAAGCCGCCCTCGGCGATGGCCGGGTCAAATACATCCACCCCGACTGCGGTTTCTGGATGCTCAAACGCTCTGTCGCCGACCGCAAAATCGCTGCCCTCGCCAAAGGCCGGGATCTGTACCTCGGCTAACCCGGAGCGGCGATCTTTGGTCGCCGTTTAGTAAGAATGTCCTACCGCAGCCTCAGGAGTTTTGGCCATCCTCCGTTATCCTTGGCGCCTTGCCCTGGATTTTTGACCACAGCGCCCCTCCCGCTGCAACGATGACCACACCGAACTTTTTCAAGAGGAGCAGTAAGGATACAATTCAAGAAGGATGTATTTTTCATTCGGTGGATGCTTTCTCGCATCGATGAGATGTCCCATGAATTTCTGTTTATGGTACCAGTCAAGGTCCTTATGGTTTTTTGCAGAAGCGCCATCAATCCCAGGTAATGAAAGCGGCTGCCGCTTCGTAGTAATGCAAGGGGCTTCCGGCGATGATAGTCGCTCTGAAGAAGAGTTGGGGCATGGCATTATCGCTCATTCGTGCCTGTTGGTCTTCATTCGTGGTTCTAGAAAAAAATTGGATGGAGGTATTTGCGGTTTCTGGCGAATTCC
>JAYPDO010000040.1:7367-19358 GCA_038125285.1 Opitutia bacterium | reverse complement strand
GCTCGTTCCTAAGGATACCTCCATCCCGACTTAACAAACCCAACTATGAAATTCCAAAAAATCCTTCCCCTCGCCCTCCTTTCCACCCTGCCTTTCCAGCTTGGCCACGCCGCCGAAAAAGAAGGGGACTGGATTAGCCTCTTCGACGGCAAGACCTTGGAAGGCTGGGAAAAAGTGGGGAAGGCGGACAGCAACTGGACGGTCGTGGACGGCGCGCTTGCAGGTTCCGGTTCCCAATCCATGCTCGTCTGTACCCAGGGTCCTTTCAAAAACTTCCGCTACCACGCACAAGTTAAAATCAACGACGGCGGTAACTCCGGCCTCTATTTCCGCACTACCCGTAAGCCCGGTTTCATGGACGGCTATGAAGCCCAGATCGACAGCACCCACCGCGACCCCATCCGCACCGGTTCCCTTTACGGCTTTTGCCATGTTTACAAACAACTCGTCAAACCCGACACTTGGTTCGACTACGTTGTCGAAGTCCACGACGCCGTCTGGCGTGGCCGCGAAATGACCAAGATCAAGATCACCGTGGACGGAAACGAACTCTACGAATACATGGACTTCGCCAAGACCTACGGCCCCGGGCACTTCGCCTTCCAACAGCACGACCCGGGCAGCAAGGTCCTCATCCGCAAGGTCGAAGTCCTGCCTTTGGCGAACTGACGACGGATGCCCCTCGCATTGTTTTTACGCTAATGCCTTGGGCGTAGCACTGGATCGCTAACAAGGCTGATTAGTATAGGCCCCTTAGCGACTTGGAGACAGTCCAATTTTTCATGTATCCTATGCAGCATGAACAGGTTTTACATATGGGTTATCGGATTCCGTATAATCATGTCCATCTTGTTCATCCTTTCAAAATGGGATTTGCTGAAAAGGGGTATATCCAAATTTGGCATCGTTTGGGGTGTGAAAGTGTAGATTATTGAGACCGTTTCGGTGGATTCTTCGCTTAATAGATCAGCGGGGGAGAACAGGCAGTAATTCCTGTATCACCTAAGTGGCATAGGCATTCCTGCCTGTTTCAAATGCCAATTGACTCTTCCCTTGACCTTCTTGGCTCAAGATTCCCCTGCCCGAGTTGTCTTCCCATTCAGTATTTGTGGCTTGCGGGATTTCGGGTGGCGATCCATTCCCAGCAAAGGATCTATGAAACCCTCAATGCCTCTCCATTACTTGGCTAAGTTTGCCTTTCTGTTATTCTTGCCTTGTGTTTTTGGCAATGCTGCCATCCAACTCCAGAACCCTGGCATTACCCTGGAGACCTCGGTGCGGGAGGAAATACTGGACAAAGCGGCCTTTGTGGAATGGGAAGCGGGGGAAACCCGTCCGCCCCAAGGCCGGGATGCGGAACGTGGCCCGGCTTGGGTGATGTGGACTTCGGATCCGCGGACAAGGGTGGGGCATAGCGGGTTGAAGTTTGGCGAATCCAAGGTACCAGGGCCGCGGCATTTGCGGGTTGGGTTTACAGAAGCTATCCCGGTCGGTTCGGTGATGGCGCGGGGGAATGTCCGGGTTTCGGCATTGTCGGCGGGTGCGGCGTATCCTGGTGTTTTCACCTTGGAGGACCAATGGATTCCTGGGCAACGCCTGGAGGGTAGGGAAGTCACGGGGGGGCAGACAGTATCCGATGCCATTTCTTTGTGGGTATTCCCGGAGGGCACTACCACACGCTCGCTCCGTTTCACACATGTCGCCGACCCTGCCGACCCTTCTTACGAAGGCTGGCTTGGCGGTGCGGTAGTCTTGCCCGGACGCTTTACCAACCTCGCCCCGCTTTCTGTCGCGGCCTCCGGTTCGGACAACCAGCATGCCCCGATGCTGACCAATGGTTTGCAGGACGGTTGGGGCACTTGGCAAAACCTGTCCCTGGATTCCGTGACCTTGGACCAACAGGCTGTCATTTCCGAAGGGAATCCGGAGTGGGTCATGCTTTCGTGGGCGGAACCTGTGGAGCTAGACGGCTTGGCCGCCGTTTGGTGCGGTTTTGGCTCGGCAACGGTTCAGGCTTACGACGGCCCGGAATCCCGGCACCCGAGGGATGCTTCCGATGCGGATTGGAGGACTGTAGGGGAGTATGCCGGCTTCGAATGCGGGTATCCGGCGACCTTCTGGCCAAACACTTTCAAATTTGGGAAAACCATAAAAACCCGCGCAGTCCGGCTCCTCATCACCGGGGTCACCCCGGCCAACCATCCGCATGTGCAAAGGCGTCCCGCCGGAGGCAAGAGGGTGTGGCTCGGGGAGTTGGTGGCCTTGCACAACCTGGGCAGTTCGCCCATCGTCCCGCCGGAAGTGGCTGAGGTCGGTGTGAACGGCCTGCATCCTCCTGTCCCGGTTCAGTTCCACCTTCCCGAAGCCGGATATGTCACCCTCGTCATAGAGGACGGAACGGGGAAACGCGTCCGCAACCTCGTCTCTGAAACCTGGTTCCCCGCCGGGGACAACACCGCTTGGTGGGATGGAACCCACGACCTCGACCGCGACCTCGATGCCGCGAAACACGGGCTCTACGTCATCCCAGCGCACTTTGTGGAGCCGGGCAAGTACACAGCCCGCGGGCTTTGGCGGAAG
The DNA here is from genome assembly GCA_038125285.1 of Opitutia bacterium. Lineage (GTDB taxonomy): Bacteria > Verrucomicrobiota > Verrucomicrobiia > Opitutales > JABJCN01 > JAYPDO01. Next base: position 16,778 of record JAYPDO010000040.1, on the reverse strand, counting down.
GAGTTGAAGGCGTTTTATGAATTCCCCGCTTATGGCCCGGGCAACCCGCCCTGGCCTTTACCCGACCATACCGGCGGCTGGTTGGCTAACCATTCCGCCCCGTCCGCCGCAGTGTTCGTCCCTGGCGCTTTTTCACCGACCGGCGAACCCTCCGTCTTCCTTGGTAGCTTTGTCACGGAAGGGCCGGACGGCTTTGCCTGGGTCGACCTCGACGGCACAAAACGCGGCGGCATGAAGTGGATTGGCGGGAATTGGACCGCCGCCCCGCACTTGGGCCGCGACATGGGGCCGAAGGCTCCTGCCTACATTTCTGCCTACACCGCCTCCCTATGGGAAACCGACAAAAAGTCCGGCGTGATTGAGCTGCGGATCAATGCCCTGGAGAAGTCCGACGGCAACAAGTTGAAGGCGAGGGAAGTAGCTAAGTTCGTCCTGGACGACGAGCCTTCCGAAGCCTTGGAACAGCGCCTGGAAGCGGTCGGCGGGGTTAGTGCCTTCAACGGTACGGTCACTTGCCCATTGAAATTTTCCAACCGGGTCCTTCTCATCGACCCGGCCTCCGGCAAGGTTGGGCGCACGCTACGTGTTGAAGACCCGAGGGGTCTCAGCTACGACCCTGCCGGTCACCTTTCCGTGCTTTCCGGCAAGCGTTTGCTTCGGTTTAAGGCGGGGGAACCCGAGCCGTATGTCGTCGTGGGCGAAGGTTTGGAAGACCCCTTCGGCGTTACCCTTGATTCCGCCGGCAACCTCTACATCAGTGACCACGGGAACTCGCACCAGGTCAAAGTCTTTACCTACGAGGGGAAATTCCTCCGCGCCATCGGGCATCCTGGGCGACCCAAGGCTGGTGCCTACGACCCGCTCCATATGAACCATCCAGCCGGGCTGGCGGTGGATTCCCAAGGCCAGCTTTGGGTCACCGAGCACGATTTCCTGCCGAAACGGGTCAGTGTCTGGACGACTGGCGGAAAGTTTGTTCGAGCTGTGTATGGTCCGGCCAAATACGGCGGCGGCGGCCAGCTCGACACTGGCGACCATTCCAGGTTCCTCTATGCCGACGAGAGCAAAGGCACCCTTGAATTTGAATTGGATTGGGAAAAGGGCACCTCCGTCCCCAAGGCCGTGTTGTTCCGGAACTCGGAAAAAGGGCTGGTCCTGCCCCATCGCACGGGTGCGCCGGAGACCGCTTTCCCCCTCAACGGCCGCCGCTTCCTCACCAATTGCTACAACAGCAATCCAGTGGCCGGGGCGAACAACGTCTTTCTCTTTGTCGAAGAGGGCGGGGTCGCCAAACCCTTCGCAGGCATGGGGGTGGCGAACGACTGGCCTTTGCTCCAGGAAACAGCGTTCCATCCCCGCTGGCCCGAAGGTTCCGACCCACTTGGGGAAAAGTGGCGCAACAATAAGGTCAACATGGCCATGTACCTTTGGATGGATACAAATGGCGACGCCCAAGTGCAACCAACCGAAATCAACATGGTGCAAACGCCTTCGCAGGGCTTCACCGTCATGCCCGACCTCTCCTTTTGCGTGGCGAACGCCGGGGACAAGGCACTTCGTTTCCGCCCGGCTTCCTTCGGCCACGACGGCATCCCCGTTTACAATTTGTCCACACGGGAAGTCCTGGCAGAAGGCGTGCAAGGCCCCAAGTCCTCCGGCGGTGCCCAAATGCTGGCGGACGCGAGTGACGAAGCCATCATCACCCTAGGCGTCGAGCCCTTCCACTCCCATTCCATCTGCGGGGTCAAGGCGGGTCGTACCACATGGAGCTATCCTAACCTCTGGCCGGGGCTTCACGCTTCCCACCATGCCGCAAAGCCCGACCGCCCCGGGGAGTTGATCGGCCCAACCCGCCTGATGGGCGGTTTTTTCCAGCCCAAGGGTTCGCAGGTTGGCCCGCTCTTCGCCCTCAATGCCAACATGGGCAATTTCTACATCTTTACCCGCGACGGCCTTTTCGTGGCTACGGTCTTTGCCGATTCCCGCCTGGGCAAGCCTTGGAAAATGGCTCGTGCCCAGCGGGGGATGGGGCTAGATGGCCTGACCCTCCATGACGAGAACTTCTGGCCCTCCATCAACCAAGCCCCGGACGGCAAAGTCTATGCCGTGGACGGCTCCAACACCTGCCTGCTCCGCCTGGAAGGCCTGGAAACGCTCCGCGCTATCCCCGGTTCCACTTTGGAAGTGACTACGGGCGACCTGCAAGCCTCCCAAGCCTATGTAGACGAAAGGGAAGCTGCCCGCCAAAAGGCCTTCGGCAGTGGGATCCTCACCGCCGCCCTTCTCCAAGTTTCGAAGAAGGTGGATGGCGACCTCGCCGACTGGGTCGGTGCGGGATGGGTCGAGATCGACAAGCGCGGCGATGGTGCCAACTTCAACTCCAACTCCAAGCCCTACGAAGTGCTGGGGGCAATCGCCGCCGATTCCACGCACCTCTTCGCCGCCTGGTCCACCCGTGACAAAAAGCTCCCGGACAACTCTGGCGAACTTCCCAACGCCCTCTTCAAGACCGGTGGCGGCCTCGACCTCATGATCGGCCTTGACCCCAAAGCCGACCCAAACCGGAAATTGCCGGTGCCCGGGGATCTCCGCCTCCTGGTTTCCTGTGTCGAAGGCCAGCCCAAAGCCCTGCTCTACCGCGCCGTGGTCCCAGGTACGGAGAATGGTAGCAAAATCCCATTCACCTCTCCAGTCTGGAGCCTCACCTTCGACCAAGTGCAAGATGTCAGCGACCAAGTCCGGCTGGCGGCCAACGGGGAAGGCCATTTCGAAATCTCCATTCCCCTGCAAGTCCTCGGTCTTACCCCCGCCCCCGGCTTGAAATTGCGCGGGGACATCGGCGTCCTCCGTGGAGACGGTTCCCGCACCACCGCCCGCACTTACTGGAGCAACAAAGCCACAGCCATCACCGCCGACGTCCCTTCCGAAGCCAAACTCAGCCCGTCCCTTTGGGGTACTTTCGAGTGGAAGTAGGGATTCAATCCCTTCGTTTCTTAGGAATTTTGGTTTCAAACATCCTATACGGAGGGGAAACTCCCTTGCCATACTTGTCCAAACGAATTGCCTGACAGACCATCCTCTTCCTTGCCTGCTCCTTGTTCGCTGCAGAAGACAAGCCCGATACCTCCATGAAGGTCACGGCTCCCGTCACGATCCCAGGGAGTGTGGCTTCCTTTTCCTGGGATGTGCCAAGTCATCACCAACGGCAAGCCCAGGGAGGTAGTCATCCTTCGGGCTCTGATGTAGTGCGTTACCAGTAGAACTGTATGCAGTTTACAAACGAATGCTTGCGGAATCCATGGCGTCCTTGCAGTGTATTTAGTCACGTCTCCGTAGCTTGATCATGTCCGAGTTCCCGAATCCCCGCCTGAAACCCTTCCTCGACCATAACCTCAAACTACAATCCCGCCGTCCGAGGAAACGGCAGTGCCCCTCCTGGTTGCCATCCCTAGCGGCACTGGTATGCGGCACCTACCTGGACGCGGCGGATTTCCCGTTGCCTTACCAGCCCACCCTTTGGCTGGACGCTTCGGATGCTGCGACGGTCACTGAAAGTGGCGGAGCTGTGAGTGCCTGGGCGGACAAGAGCGGGAACGGGTTTGACTATGCCCAGGCTTCGGGGGCTAACCAGCCGACCTTGGTGGCCGACGCGATCAACAGCAAGGCGGGGATCCAGTTTGACGGGACGGACGACTACCTTTGGGCGGGGACACGGTTGGGCTTGGGGGCGAACCCTGACATGATGGTCTTCATGGTGACGGTGGTCGACGCGGATGTGGAGAATGACAGCCGGATCTTGCACATCGGGGATACGAGCATGACCCTGGCCGTCGGGGCAGGGCTCCAAGGATGGGCTTGGCGGTATGACGGGGGAAACGAGCTTTACTCTGCTGTTATCAAGGACTTGGCTGGGATCCAATGTTGGGAGCGTGCCACGGGTTCCGATTTTCAGGCGGCCAAGTTTTATCTCGATGGGACAGAGCTTGCCCGGACTGGTGGGGCGGGCGACACCTCCTTGCCTGCGGATACCACGGCGAATTCCTCCATCGGCGGCAAGTTTCGCGCCGGTTCCCATACGAACAAATTCGGGGGGAAGGTCGGGGAGATCGTCATCCTGGAGTTGGTGGACGCCGATGCCCGGCAGAAGGTGGAGGGATATTTGGCGCACAAATGGGGCTTGGCCACCAGATTGCAGGACGTGCATCCTTGGAAGGATAACGACCCGACTTCGGGCAATCCCCCTGTCATCACGCTTACTGGCGAGGCCAGCATCCAGGTGGCCATGGATTCCGCATTCACGGATCCTGGTGCCACCGCCACTGACACGGAGGATGGCGACCTCACCAGTAGCATTTCCATCACATACGAAAATTGGATCCCGCCGGATCCTATCGCCGCCGACACTTACGCCGGACTCCAGCTATGGCTCAAGGCCGACGAAGGCTACAACCCGGTGGACGGAAGTTGGGCCGACCAATCCAACAATGGACGGGACGCGACTGCCCAGGGATCGCCCCAATGGGTCGAGGACGCCCAAAACGAACTCCCCGTCATTCGTTACGATGGCAATGCGGCGGTTTACCACAGTTTTCCACAGCTTACCGATATCCGGACGGTCTTCTGGGTGGTCAAACGGGTCGGGAACGGGCCTTTCCTCCTCGGTGATGACAACCAATACCATTTCCACTCGAATGGGAACAAGTTTTGGCACGGCACCTACACCCACGGCAACATCCGCGCCGGACGCCTTGCCTTGGACGGTGCCATTATCGACGGCCTGGCCACGGACATCCCGGCAGCCTGGGCCGTCATTTCCCTACGGACGACCGGGAATGTGGAGGCCAGCCGCTTCACTTCGGACCGCACTTACGGACGCCAATGGAACGGCGACTTGGCCGAATTGATGATCTACAACACTGCCTTGGCCGACGAGGAAATCCAGGACATCGAGACCCGCCTGGCCTACAAATGGGGGTTGCCGTTTACCAAACAGCCCACCGTGTCCGACACTTTGGACACCAGTATCCTGGGCGACTGGACCGCCAGATACACCGCCACGGATTCCGACGGGTTGACCGCCCAGGTGTCCCGGCAGATCACAGTCTTAAACCCCGACGCCCCGGTCATCACCCTGGTCGGCGAAGCGGACATGCACCACGAACTCGGGACGGGTTTTACCGACCCCGGCGTCACCCTGGCGGACAAGGATGGCAAAGCGTTGGACGCCGGGTTGGTCATAGTGGACGGCGAGGTCAATGCCCAACTCCCCGGCTCATACAAACTCCGGTACGATTATACGGACGGCAATGGGAACTCCGCAGTCCAGGTCCTCCGTTCGGTCCGCGTATCCGACACCATGCCCCCCGTCATCACCTTGGTCGGAGGGGAATCCGTCAAGCATCCCCAAGGACAACCTTTCCTCGACCCCGGCTTTTCCGCCGAGGATGTGGTGGACGGCGTGGTCACTGTCCGCAGTTCGGAGTTCATTTATGACCGGATCCTCCACCGGGGATGGGACACCAACGGGGCTGACTCGTCCCTCAATTTTACCAACAACGGCGGGCTCCTGAATGCCAAGCCGGACGGCGAGAACCTCCGGGCTGGGGCGATCAACTTCGGCGGGGACGCCGACTTTACCAACGCCGGGGTCGGCCTTACCAGCGGCGACTCTTTCCGCAACGTCTTCACCGGCCTGTTCCTCGCCAAGGTGGCTGGGGAGTACCAGTTTGGCGTGCAACGTCGGGACGACCGCGGCACCTTTTTCCTAGACCTGGACCAGGATGGCATCTTCGAGCAGGACGGGGACAATGGTAACGAGTGGCTGAACACCAATTACGACCCCGGTTATGCCACCCTCCAATTGCAGGCAGGACTTTACCGCTTTGCCGGTGGGCACATGGAAAACGGCGGCGGATCCAGTTACGAAGTCCGTTTCCGCACCCCGGCCGGTGCCGGGCCGACATCCCTTACTGTCGTCCAGCCCAACCAACCTTCCCAGGCCGACCTTTGGCTCATCGCCACTCCCATCAGCACGGGTGCCCTCGGTACGCAAACCATCACCTACACCGCCACGGACTCCGCCTGGAATGTCGCCACCGTGACCCGCACCATAGAGATCATCGACCCGAACGCCAAGCCCGTCATCTCACTCGAAGGCCGATTCTTCCACAAGCATGAACAGTTCACCGATTATGTGGATCCCGGCTACACTGTGGCCGATGCGAATGGCAATGCCCTGGACGCCAGCGGTGTGCTGGTCGACAAAGTCGTGGATACCAACACCCCCGGGACCTACACCCTCACCTACAACTTTTACGATTCCAACGGTATCCCTGCCGAGCCAAAGGTCAGGGAAGTCACTGTGGTCGACACCACCGCACCCGTCCTCGAACTGGTCGGCGACGCGGAAATGACCCATGTCCAGGGGCAACCGTTTTCCGATCCCGGTGTGGCCTTGGTCGACGACCCGGAGCCGACCCTCACGGTCAATTCCAATGCCCAGCTACCCACCCAAGGCCTCTTCATGCACCTGGACGCCAGCCGTTTTCCTGGCGCATCAGCCGGGGAAAATGTGGGTGCGTGGTACGACATTTCCGGCAAAGGTAACCACCTTACCGATGTGCGCGGCGACCCGATGCTGGTTGCCGACGGCATCAACGGCCTCCCGGCAGTCCACTTGGATGGCAACGACTTCATGGCCGCCACCGGGGCGGACGTCCAACGCAAGTACTCGATTTTCACGGTCTCGCGCTTGGACGGCGTCCAGAACCACCGGTTGATCAGCTCCCGGAATATCAACTGGCTGATGGGGTATTGGAACGGGTTCCAGGATACCTTCCATCCCGAAAGCTGGGCGACCCCGTATAACGTCACGCCGACCCTGGCGCCCAGGATTTATTCTGCCACAAGTACCGGAGGGAGCGAAGTCCATTTCTGGGGAAATGGCGTGGAACTCACCAGCAATACCAGCCAGAACGGTCGCATCGGGAAGCTCCAGTTGGGATGTTACCTTGACAGTAACAACCCCTCCAGCGGGTACGTCGCCGAAGTCCTCCTCTATGACAATTACGTCACGAACAAGGCCGAACGGCTCGGCATCCGCGCCTACCTTTCCTCGAAGTACGGCCTCATGGGTTTCCCAAAAACCACCCCGCCCGACCTCTCCGTCCCTGGCGAACACACCATCCTCTACACCGTCTTTGACACCGCTGGCAACCTCGGCACCCTGACCCGCAAGGTCACCGTAACCCCGGACACCGCCATCCCCGTCATCACCTTGGCGGGCGAAGCCAATGTCCGCGTGGGGTTGGGAGCGGACTATACTGTGCCCGACGATGCAACGGTCCACGATGGCACTGGCACCGAACTCGACGCCAGCGGCATCACGATCAACGGCGGAGTGGACACAGCCGTCCTCGGCACGCACACCATCACATACGATTACACTACCCAGGACGGCGTGAAGGCCAAGACCGTGTACCGCACCATTTTCGTGGAGGACAACAACGGCCCGGTCATCACCCTGGTCGGCGACCCGGTCGTCCGCATCAAGTTGGGGGAAACCTACGCTGACGAGGGAGCCACCGCCCTGGATGCCGTGGATGGAGAGGTGAATGTGTTTTCCGATGCCGGGGTGCCGCAGGACGGACTCCTATTTCATGTGGACGCAGCCTATTTTAAAGGCCTCGTCAACGATGGTGCGAACATCGCCATTTCCTGGTTCGACCAATCCTGGAACGGCAACCACGCCAACAACCGCAACAGTGACCCCATGTGGATCGCGGCGGGCTTGAATGGCCATCCGGTGGTCAATTTCGATGGCGACGACTGCTTCTGGACTTCCAAAAACTTCGAATCCGAGCTGGCCAACTACACTCTCCTCTCCGTCGCCCGCTACACCGGGGGAGACAGCGAGCGTGTAATCGGATCCAACGGCCGCAACTACCTCTTCGGGTTCCATGGCAAAAGCGTCCACCGTTTCCACTCCGACGGCTGGCTCTACCAAGGCCCGCAAAACGAGGATACGCAGTGGCACGTCCATGTCGGCGATGTCAACGACCAAGCGATCGGGAACTTCTGGGCGGACGGTGTCCAACTCGCCACCAACCAAGCCGGCCTTGGTTCCCAGACCTACATGCCCACCACCATCCAGCTCAACGGCTACAATAACAGTGGCGAGCGGTCGAACTCAGAGATTGCCGAAGTCCTGCTCTACAACCGCGTCCTTTCCGACACCGAGCGGGACAACCTGGTCAACTTCTTCAACACCAAGTACAACCTTAACGGGGGAGGGGACTTCACCTCCCGCTTCGACCTTTCCCAACCCGGTGCCCACCAAATCACCTACAAAGCCAAGGACTCCGAAGGCCACCTCACCGTCGCCACTCGGACGATCATCGTGTCCTCCGACGATACCAAGCCCTACATCGTCCTCAATGGCGCCCCTGAACAAATCGTCGAAGCCTCCGGCACCTCCCAATACGAAGACCCCGGTGCCGTCGCCCTTGCCGCCGATGGCACCGAATCCGCTACCGGCCTGACCGGGGAAGGCACGGTCGACTTGGCCACCCTCGGCACCTACACCCTCACCTACAGCCACACTGATGCCGACGACCTCGTCCGCACCGTCATCGTCCGCGACACAACCGGCCCGGCCATCACCTTGGCAGGAGACTCTTCGTTGAAAATCTGGGTCGATGTCCCCTTTGCCGATCCAGGCGGTACCTCCCTTGACGAACTGGAAGGTGACACCCCGGTCTACTCCGATTACCTGGAGATCCCGGACGTTCTCCGCTATGAATATTTCACTGCCGCAAACGATTCGGCCTACTTGGATTTCGAGAGCAACGGAGGCCTCTTCAAACGCCCCATCCAGTTTTTCGACTACATCTCCAGCGGCCCTAACGGCACTGGCATCCATTTCACAAGCGACAACGATTTCCGCAAAATCCGCTACAACCCCTACTCCGGGGACAACTACCAAGTCCTCGTCACCGGCTATTTCCGCGCCAAGCGGGAAGGTGTTTATGAATTCGAGGGCACCTGCCAGGACAGCAACGACTACGTCTCCATCTGGTTGGACAAAGACCAAAACGGCACCCTCTCTCGCACCGGGGACAATGGGGACGAACGCCTGACCTGGGGTAACATCTCCTCCACAACCTACCTCTTCCCCGGCAAATACATGGTCGCCTTCGGGTACGGGGAAACCAACGGCAGCTCTGTCTTCCGCGTCCGTTTCAGCACCCCGGAAGGTGCGGGGCCGATCACTTTGGCAAACGTCAATCCAGCCGCCGCGAACCAGGCCGGGCTGTGGTCCTCCCTTCCCTACACCTTGGACACCTCCGCCCCAGCCGAGTACAACATCAAGTATTTCTCCACGGACACGACCGGCAACCAAACCGTCAAATA
>JAYPDO010000040.1:352-7357 GCA_038125285.1 Opitutia bacterium | reverse complement strand
GGTTACCGTCGAGGAGGACACGGAAAAGCCGGTCATCCTCCTGGTCGGCAGCCGCGACATCCAGCAGCACGCCGGATTCCCATTCGCCGAGCAAGGATACGAACTGACCGATTTCCAAGGTAACCCGCTCGACGAATCCCAAGTCGTGGTGACTGGCGCACCTAACGGCAGTAAGACCGGGAAGTTCACCGTCCGCTACAACTTTACCGATGCGGACGGCCACATCGCCGACACCCAGACCCGTGTCGTCAACGTGTCCGACACCACCCCGCCTGTCATTACCCTCAATGGCGCAAACCCGGCCACTGTCCTAATGGGCACGAAATTCCAAGACCCAGGTGCCACGGGTATCGACTTGTTCGACGGGCAGGTCGTTGTCGCCAGCGAAGTCTCCCTCCCGATGTCCAAACTCCTGGGCTGGTGGACTTTCAATGACGGGCAAGGCACGGTCGCCAAAGACGAGACCGGGCAGCACGACGGCACGATGGTCAACTTCAACGGTTCGGAATGGGTGGCCGGGATACACGGCGGGGCATTGGAATTCAACGCGGCGAACCAAGACAACCAGCATATCGACCTTACCCCGTTCGAATTTGGCGGCGGCTTCTCCGTGGCGGTCTGGGTGAAGTACAACACTTTTGAAAATTGGAGCCGCATCATCGGTTTCGGGGAGAACAGCGGCCCCAATGCCGTTTTGTTCGCCAACCAACAGGCCACGAATACCGGAGCATTCGACATCCGTGACCAAGCCGGGCCAATCGGCTCCCTCCGCCCCGCCAACTTCTGGGACCAAGGCGTCTGGATGCACGCCGCGGCCACCGTTTCCGAGGGCGGGGTCATGCGGATTTACAAAAACGGCCAGCAATTCGCCACCACAACCGGCCAAGCCCCGCCTCGCGTCGCCCGGAGCAATTTCTATGTCGGCCGCTCCAACTGGGCGCAAGACCGGAGGTTCCGCGGGGTGATGGACGACTTGCTGGTCTACGACCGCGAAATCTCTGGCGGCGAAGTCAATGTCATCATGGCCGGGGCCACTCCGTTGGACACCAGCGCAGTGGGGGCGAAGACCGTGACCTACACCGCTTCCGACGCCAATGGCAACCTTTCCACCATCACCCGCCAAGTCCTTATCGTGGACGAACCGGACCTCCCGGTCATCACCCTGGTCGGGGAGGACACGGTTTTCCATGGGTCGGGTTCGCCTTACGAGGATGCCGGGGCGACCGTCGCCGATTCCGATGGCAACGCCCTGGACGCCGCAGGCTTGGTCTTCGCCGGGAACCTCAACACCGATGTCCCCGGCAACTACACCGTCTCCTATGACTTTACGGACGGGAATGGGAACCAAGCCGCCACAGCCGTCCGTACGATTGTCGTGGAGGACAAGACCCCGCCCGTCATCACTTTGGTCGGAGGGGAGGCTTACCACCACCAGTTGGGCAACCGCTTTGTCGAGCCGGGCTTCTCCGCCACCGATGCGGTGGACGGCTCGGTCACCGTCACCTCCTCCATGATTACCGTAGGCAAGATCCGTGTCCGGGGCTACATGGGCACGGAAAACGACAACATCCTCAACCTCCACAACAATGCCGGCCTCTTCGACAAAACCCCCGTGGCCACCGTGGAAGACTATGTTGGCGGCCCACGTGGCGAGGGTATCCGCCTTCTTGGGGACGGGGATTTCCGCGCCGCCATCCCACAGATCACCAGCAATGACAACTTCCAGATGCTCTTCGACGGCCATTTCTACACCAGCTCCGGCGGGATCTACGAATTTGGCCTCCAGGATCCCGACGATTCGGCCGCCTTCTGGGTCGACCTTGATGGCGACGGTGTTTTCGAAAACAATGGCGACCAGGGCACCGAACTCATGAACCCAGGCTACCAATTCGGCTACCGGGAAGTCAGGTTGGAGCCAGGGTACCACCGCTACGCCATCGCCTTCCGCGAAGGGGGCGGCGGTTCTGGGGTGGACGCCCGTTACCGCGCAGTTACCGGTGTCGGTCCGGCTTCCCTGGCCTTCATCAACCCGCTTTGGGGAATACAAACCCCGCAGTGGGTCCGCTACAACCCAATCGATGTCCTGGCCCTAGGCGAACAGTACATTACCTACTCCGCTACCGACAGCCAGGGCAACGTGGCCACCGTCGTCCGTACCGTCATTGTGGAGAACAACCCTGACGCCGGGATCATCACCCTTTCCGGCGATACGGAGATGACCCTGCCTTACCTCGGCTCTTACACGGAGCCGGGCGTAACGGTCGCCGACCTTGATGGCAACGCCCTGTCCCTGGACAAGCTGGTCGTCACCGGCGTGGTCAACACCAGCCGCCTTGGTACCTACAAGCTGGAATATGATTACACCAATGAAGCCGGAATTCCTTCCCGGACTGTTACCCGCACAGTCCATGTCGTGGACAACGAAGCTCCCGTCATCACCCTGGCCGGGGATGCGGAGATGGAGGTCATCCAGGGGACAATTTTCACGGATCCTGGGGCCTCCGCCACGGACAACTACGACGGCGACATCCTCCTCATTGGTTCCTCCGAAAACTTCCCGCAAAACGGCCTCCGCCTTCACCTCGACGCCTCGTCCATCCAAGGCAAGGTGGCCGGGGATCCCGTGACCCTTTGGTATGACCAATCCGGCTTTGGACACGACGCCAACATTGTCGCCGGTACGCCAACCTACTCCCCGGACGCCCTCAACGGCAGGCCGGCTGTCCATTTCGACGGCGAAAGCCGCCTTGGCCTTAGCAAAAACTTCTGGCGGGACTACACCATCCTCACTGTTTCCCAGCTCTCCGGCTCGGCCAACCAACGCCTCCTGACCTCCCGGGACCAGAACTGGCTCCTGGGCTACCACTACGGGACGGAGGATCGCTTCCATGTCCCCAACGGTTGGGTCACCATTACCCAGGCCAAGGCCTCCATCCGCCCCCACCTCTACACCGCCGCCAGCACCAGCACCACCAGTACCGCCTATTTCTTCGCCGACGGACGGGACAAGACCGGCCTTTCCAAGCGCCCGGACACCAACATGAACATGGGCTACTTCCAAATGGGTGCCTATCTGGATGGTAACGAGGCCTCGGTGGGCGATGTCGCCGAGGTCATCCTTTACAACCGCCTCCTTACCGAAAGTGAACGCCGGGGCATCGAAGCCCGCCTCAACGCCAAGTATGGACTCAACGGCGTTACGGCCACCAACACCCCGGTGGACACCTCCAAACTGGGCGAATACCAAGTCGTTTACCAGACCATCGATATCGCGGGCAACCTAGCCACCGCTGTCCGCAAGGTCACGGTCGTCCCCGATCCTGCCGCCCCCACCATCACCCTCAACGGCGATGCCTTTGTCGTCCATGAGGCCGGCGGTTCGTATGCCGACGATGGTGCCGTCCTCAAGGATGCCGCCGGTACGGAACTGGACGCAGGCCTGATGGCTTTGGACAATAATGTCGTGCCCTCCATCCCCGGACTTTACCGTGTCATCTATACCTATGCCCCCCAAACCGGTAATCCTGCCTCCCCGGTCACCCGAACCGTCGAGGTGAAGGACACTGTTGCTCCCGTCATCACCCTCAACGGCCCGGCCACCGTCAAACTTGCGGTCGGCGAGGCCTACTCCGAGGAGGGCTTCTCCGCTACCGACGCCTCGACCCACAACGCCCCTGTCTTTAGCGACCTCCAATACACCACCGGGCGGCTCCTGCACCAAGGGTACCTTATCAACCGTAATGACGCCTTGCTAAACCTCAACGGCAACGGCGGGCTCCTCAACGAAACTGCTGTCGGCCAGACATTCCTTACCACTGGTCCCGGGGGCCGCGGTCTGGATTTCAACGGAGACGGGGACTTCCGAGCCGCCTTGCCCGCAATCAACCGTAACGACCAGTTCTACAACCTCTTTTCCGGTAAATTCATCGCCCCGGCACCAGGCGTTTACGAATTCGGGGTGATCCAAAGGGATGATACCTCCACCCTTTGGATCGACCTGGACCAGGACGGCAATTTCGAGTCTGCTGGCGACAAAGGGAACGAGCAAGTCCGCGGGGCAGGGGTCACTGGGTACACCACGGTCAACCTGGATCCCGGCTTCTACGATGTGGCCTTTGTCCACAGCGAAGGCGGCGGCGGCTCCGGCATCAATGTAGGCTACAAAACCCCCTACGCCCCACGCGAAAACGTCAAGCCCGGTGACCCCGCACAAACCCTGCAATGGGCGACCCCGCTCACCACTCCGCTCGACACCTCCGCCGCCGGGACCTACTACGTCACCTACACCGCCGTCGACCAATCCGGCAATGTTGCCACCGCGCTCCGCACGGTCGTAGTCGTCGAGGACGCCACCTTGCCATTTATTTCCCTCAACGGTGCCCTCGAAATCACCCACGAAGCCGGCCAAGCCTTCACCGACCCCAACGCCACTGTGACGGACGGCGCGGGGGCTGAACTCAAAAACGACCTCGCGGGGCAGGGGACTGTCGACGTCAATACCACCGGCGAGTACTCCCTCACCTACGACTACACGGACGGCGATGGCAAAGTCGCAGCAACAGTCACCCGCAAGGTCGTCGTTGTGGACACGACCAAGCCCGTCCCAACTTTGGTCGCCCATCCCGGCACTGGCGGCATGGACACCGTAACCCTCACTGTCGGCACCGAATGGGTGGATCCCGGCGTGGACATCCAGGATGTTGACACGGAAGCCTGGTTCGTCAGCAGCCGTGACTACATCCCCAACCGCCTCCACATTTCCGGCTACCAGTTCGGCAGCAACAACAACTATGCCAACCTGGACAACAACGGCGGCCTCTTGCTGGAAACCCCGAAAGGCCAGGGGCTGTTCACCAACGGACCCAACGGCCAGGGGCTTAATTTCAAGAGTGACGACGATTTCCGCCGTGTCCCGACCGGCATCAACCAGGCTGATAACTTCCAAATCCTCGTCACAGGGTATTTCCGTGCCGAAGCCGACGGGGATTACCAATTCAGGACCTCCCAGACCCAGACCTACACCAACGTCTGGTTGGACCTCGGTTCGGACGGGGATTACACGCAAAACCCGGACCGCATTACCGCAAATGCACAGACCACGACCTTCAGCCTCTTCCCTGGAGTCTATAAATTTGCCTTTGCCATGACCCATTGGAACAACCAAGCCCTGACAAGCATGGAGTTCAAAGCCCCTCCCGGTGCCCGCAACTCCGGCGCATTGGCCGTGGTCAAACCTGGCGCCCCCTCCCAGGCAGGCACTTGGCTCATAGAAGGCGACGGACCCATCGACACCACCTATCCAGGGACACACCGAATCACTTACTATGTGATGGATCATTCCGGCAACATGGCCACAATCCAGCGCACCGTCACCATCATCCCGGATCCCGCCGCCCCCGTCCTTACCCTCCTCGGCGATGCCGAAACCGCCCACCAACAAGGCGAACCCTATGAGGACGCAGGTGTCTCGGTCGCGGATTCCGACGGAAAGGAAATCACCGACCCGCTTCCCACCGCTACCATTACCAAAGGCGGCCAGCCCGTAGCTCAAGTGGACGGCACGGTTGCCGGGGTTTACGAAATCCTCTACGAATTCACGGACTCCGGCGGCAAGAAGGCCATCCCGGTAAACCGAAAGGTCACGGTTGCCGACACTTCCCCACCGACCATTACCCTCCTTGGGGACAATCCCGTCATCGTGCCCCCCGGTTCCGACTACCTGGATCCTGGTGCCACCGCCACAGACACACTGGACGGGGATCTCCTTGTAAAAATGACCAGCTCCAGCCCCCATTCCGGCTATGTCCCAGGCCTCCTCGGCGGATCCATTTCCGGATGGAGTGCCACGGCTGTCCCCGGAAACTACGGCGTGGATCCTCTCGGTCCGTCCAAGGCGCAGACCACATTCTCCGGCGGCATCACCATCGTCTACACCGGCGAAATCTATGATGCCGACGGCAAGTTCGCCTTCCGGGAAAACCTCGACGACCGCGGCTACCTCAAGATTAACAACGATGTCCTCCTTGACAACGGTTCCTGGAACACCCCCACCTCCGCGACCAAGGACTATGGATACGGCGGCTGGTTTCAGTTCGACCTCCGCATCGGCAACGGCGCGGGCAATGGCGGTGCTGCCGTAGAACCCGGCAAAGGCTTCCAGTTCGACCCCGAGGGCGGCACGGACTGGCAAGTGCCCTGGAACACCTCTGAAACCTCACCTGACCTCTTCCGAGTCATCGCCACCAAGCATGACACCGTGGACACCACCTCCGAAGGCACCCAGACCATCACCTTCACCGCCACCGACGCAGCAGGGAACAAAACTACCGTCGTCCGCGAAATCATCATCAAGGACGACCTTACACTCCCTGTCATTATTCTCGAAGGCGACCGCGAGATGACCCTCGAAGCCGGCGACCCCTACTTCGAACCGGGCTACAAACCCCAAGACCGCCGAGGAAACGACCTCCCCGGCGAAGTCCTGGTCGAAGGCACGGTCGACCATACCCAGCTCGGCACCTACGGCCTCACTTACAACTACACGGACTCCCAAGGCCGCAAAGCCGGAACCCTCCGCCGCACCATCACCGTCATCGACACCACCCCGCCCGTCATCACCCTCGAAGGCGGGGAAAAGCTCCGCTGGGATGTCGGCAAGGACTGGGTGGACCCTGGCTACGTCATCACGGACAACCTCAACACCGGCCTCGTCGCCGACATCCGCTTCCTTGCCGAAGGCATCCAGCCTATCGTCCATTGGGAATTCGACGAGACGGACGGCACCGTATCCCAAGACCTCATCGCCGGGCTCGACGGCACCCTCAAAAACTTCCCCGACCCCGCCGCCGCCCGCGTCATTGGAAAATATGGCAAAGCCCTCCATTTCATTTCCACCAACTCCTCCTATGTCGAACTCCCCGGCAGCGCCCTGCTCGACCTCCAGGCCTTCACCATCTCCGTCTGGGTCAAGTCGGACGACTATGCCCGCAGCATGTTCCTTTTCGA
>JAYPDO010000040.1:0-342 GCA_038125285.1 Opitutia bacterium | reverse complement strand
CGTCAACTCCCAGTACAACCTCTTCTTCGAAAACGACGGCTCCGTAAACTTCCGCCTCATCGACGATGCCGCTACCATGAATCCGATTGCCGCCTCCAGTGCCGCCCATCTCCTCCCCGATGTCTGGCAACACATCGCCGTCACCTACGACGGCACGGACCAATACCTCTACATCGAAGGCGAACTGGTCGCCTCGGACTCCCCCGCCGTCACCCTCGCCGCCAACCCAGCCGGCAAAGCCTACATCGGTGCCCATGCCCCGGGCGACGGCTACTATTTCAACGGTGCCATCGACGACCTCAAAATCTACTCCTTCGCTGTTACCGAAGCCCAGATCCCCCA
>JAYPDO010000039.1:0-28298 GCA_038125285.1 Opitutia bacterium | reverse complement strand
GGCACTCCATGCGGGAGGGCAGTGCAAGGACGGCGTACCAGGCGGGCTGGGAGACCATTTGGACGGGGTAGCCCTTGTGGATGAGGGTGTCCGACTTCTTGGATTGCATGAGTTTGTGAAAACCGAACTTCTTGGTCATCGGGCCGCGGATTGGCAGGGCGAGGGACTCGGTGACGAAGATGCGGCGGGAGAGGACCGGGAGGTTGCCCGCTTCGCCGTCGGAGAGTTTGTTGGTGGCGGCGACGGCTTTGTAGGTAAGGTAGTCGAGGTCGTCGGGGACGGAGATGCGCCAGGAGTAGGTTTTCGATTCTTTGGCCGGGACGTCGAAATCCTGGTCGGGGGCGAGGTTCCCCAGGACTTCGTCACGGGATCCTTCGGAGCGGGCGTCGGCGAAGGTGAGGCGGACTTTGCCAAACTGGCGGGCGTTGGACAGGTTGGTGACCTTGACGGTGAACTCCAGTTCGTCGCCTTCGCGGAGGAAACGGGGCGGGTTGGGCACGACCATGAGGTCCTTGGCGGTGACGGTGGAGTCGGTGAGGAAGCCTGCGCGGAGGGAGGCATCGTGGGCAAACCCCATGAACTTCCATTTGGTCAGGGCTTCCGGCATGGTGAACTCCATGCGGACGGAACCGTCGTCCCCGGAGATGAGGTGGGGGAAGAAGAAGGCGGTTTCATTGAGGTTGGTGCGGGCGGAGACTTTGCTGAGGTCGGGGCTTTGGGGTTCGCCGTTGCCGGAACCTTGGGGTGTGGCTTGCTGGGATTTCTGCTCCTGGAGGCGGTTGTTTCCCCGGGAAAATTTGAACATGGGCTTGGCACCGTTGGCATTGCCGGCTACCGCATCCACTGCGATTCCCGCAGATTCCTCCATGGCCAGGTTTCCCGCTGCGAGCATGGGCGCTGCGGCTGCAGTTGGCATAGGTACACCACTTTTCCTCATTAATTTGTCCGCGGCAAGCCCGTCCATGAAGCGGTATTGGTAGGCCCAGAGGTTGGCGGTGATTTCGTTGTGGAATTCACGGTAATCCAGGCTGGGGTCCTTTGAAGGGCTGTCCCATTGGCCGAGCAACCAGTTGAAGCCGAGGAGCTTGTTCGAGTAGAGCATTTGCATGTAGGTGTAGTTGCTCCGGAAGACATTGAAGTGTTGCTGCCAGTTGTGGGGTTTGTAGGCGTCGAGGGATTCGTCATAAAGGGTGGCGACCATTTCTGCGGCGGCCTTTTGGGCGTCTTTGCCTTTGATGACGGCTGTCCAGGTTTCCTTGGCGGAGGGCTGGAGTTTGTCCGTGAAATGTTCCCATTGGATATCCAGGTCCTTGTTGCTCCAGGGGACGTTGATTTGTTGCTGCCTCAGGTAGGCGCGGTTTTCCCTGACCATGGTGACGCGCAGGGTGATGCCGCCGCGCATTTCATCGGTGATGGCTTGTTCGATCCGGTTTTGGGTGGCACCTCGGGGAGTCCAGTAACGTTGGAGGGTTTTGTCCCGGTAAACCAATTCCACGAAGGCGCGGGCGGTTTCGTAACCGGAGCCCCAGAGCCCTTCGAAACTTTCGCCGGGTTCGACTGACCAGGAAGGTGCGTCGAGCAAGAAGGGGTCTTTGATGCGGTACTTGTCTGCGGAAGGGTCGAGGACGCGGAAATCGTGCTGGGCGGTGACTTCCTTGCCGTCTTTGTCCTTGGTCGTGAAAATGGCGCGGTAGAGCCCTTGGCCCAGGTCGAACCCTTCCTTGGCGGGGCCGTCCTTCCCTATGGTGATTGGGCGGCTTGCGACGAGTTCGCCGGTTTCCCAGAAACGGGCGTTCGCCGGGTCGGGCTCCGGGATGAATTCCGGGGCGAGCTGGCCGCGGCGGGAAGGGGCTTTGTAGTTGCCCAGGTTTTGGCGGACAGGCCGGAGGGGTTCCTTCACGCGGTGGACTTTGAGGGTGCCTTTGGCTTCGAGCTGGGTGCCGGAGGAATCGAAAGTCCTGACCGACAATTCGGCCTGGGCACTGGCGGTTATCCAGTTTGGCGAACTGATGCTTGCACTCATCGGAACTGTGCCGATGGCGACCGTGTTTTGGGCGGAGCGGGTTTCGCCGGTGTTGTCGGTCACGTCGACGAAGACCGTGAAGCGGAAGGTCGGTTCGTCATCCAGGGAGACTTTGGCGTCGGGCTTGGCAGTGAAACGGATGTCGTAAGTGCCGTCGGCCTTTGTGGTGACAGTGCCCCGTGAGATTTCCTGCTGGTCCGTGTTGTTCGGCCTCCACCAATAGCGCCACCAGTACCAGTGGGGGTATTGGATCTCCCGGACGACCCGGTACTTGGCCGGGGCATCATTGATGGCCGCCCCGGTGTAGGCGGTGGCCTTGCCCTTGAGGTGGATTTCCTCGCCGAGCTTGGCCGGTTTTTCAGGGTTGCCCAAGGTGACTTCGAACTTCGGGCGTTTGTACTCCTCGATATTGAAGAAGGCCTGGCCGCCGATCCCGTCCGCACGGATGGACATTTGCCCGGTGAGCCGGTCGCGAGGAGCGGTGAAACTTCCGGAAATGGAGCCGTAGCCGTTGGTGCGGAGCTGGAGTTTGGAGACTTCCTGGCCATTGGAATCCCGGAAGACGACGTTCAGTGGCTTGTTGGGGACAGCTTTGTAGGAGTTGCGCTCCTGGTCCACCGCGATGCAGATGGCCTTGAACTGGATGGTCTGGCCGGGGCGGTAGAGGGAGCGGTCGGTAAAGAAGATGATGCGCTCGTAGGGGCGTTGCCGGTTGTGGTAGTTGTTGATGTAGAGTTGGTTGCCGTTGCCGAGTTGGTCTCCCTTGTATTCAGCGATTTGGAAGTAGGAACCACGAGGCAGGTTGTCACTTCGGAAGAAGCCCTCCTTGTCCGTAAAGACTGCCGGGCCTGCTTTGAAGCCGTTGCCTTCTTGGCGGTAGAAGGTGACTTTGGAGTCCTGCACGGGTTCGCCGGTCTGTGCCTTGAGGACAAAGCCCTCCAGGTTGCCCAGGCCGTTTTGGGTGCGGGTGACGATGGAGAGGTCGCTGACCCAGAAGGTGGTCCAGTATATTTGGTTGTCCTTTTGGGTGAAATTTTTTTCCGGGCTGGCCAGGAGGTAATAGAAACCGGGGGCGAGGTCGCGTGGCGCATCGAGTTTGGCGAGTTGTTCCTGGTAGTCCGGCGTGGGTTTGAGTTCCTCGGACCAGCTTTTGGCAACGGGCATCCCGAGGAGGCGTCGCTTGTGGTTGTCTTCGAGCCATTGGGGGAGGCGCCGCATCTTCTGGATTTCGTCCACGTAGTCGGCTTTGACGGCCCGGAAATGAATTTGGCCGATGTTGCGGTAGCGCATGGTGATGGCCGGCCAGGGGTCGTTCCAGACTTGCTCGACCTGCGGGTGGTAGCTTTTGGCCTCGATGGAGATGAGGAGGTTGTGGCACCGGTTGCCTCCGGGGGTATTGGGAAAGTTGTCCGCCCCGGTTTTGGCCAGTTCGCGTGCTTTGACATAGTCGCCCTGGTTGTGGACGACTTCTGCCCAGTCGTGGTAAGCGCGGGCGGTGATACGGTGGTCCGGGTAGGTCTTTACCAAGTTGGAAAGGGCGGCGATGTAGCGGTCTTCCTTATTGTCCCCGGTTGCCTTGTTGTTTGCAAAATTGAGGCGGAGGAGGTCGGCGTCGAGGAAGGCGGAGCGGTCGTCATCGTCGTTATGGAAATGGAGCAAACTTTGGAAAATCCGGATGGCGCGGAGAGTCGGGGAGGTCTCGTCCTTGGTGTCCGGGTCCCATGCGATGAATTCCTTGGCGGTGCCGAAAGCCGGGGATTCGGCTTCGATGTAAAATTCGTCCATGTGGCGGGAGCCGGCTTGTTCCCCTGTTTGGTAAAAGCGCAAGGCTTCGTGGGCGACAAAGTCGTAGAGTGTGGGGCGGAAGGTGTCGGGAGCCGATCCTTTTTGCAGCATGGCGTCGTACTCTGCGATGGGGATGGCCTTGAGGGTTTTGTCGTGGGCTAGGGCGGCCTGGAATTGCTTGTCGATTTCAGCCAGGATGCGGGCGAGGTCCCAGGTTGTGAAGTCGTCCGAAGGGGATTCAGAGGTCGCCGTGCGTTGCATGAAACGCCAGCGGTTTTGCTGGAAATAATGCCAGAACCAATGGGCGAGGATCGCCTCCATTGCCGGTTTCATTTCCTCCTTTGCTTCGCCGATGGCCTCCTTCATCCGGATGATTTTCTCCTCCGGCTTGTTCCCCTGGATGACCCCTTCGATGGCGATTTTTTTCCCGATGGCACGGATGGCTTCGGCATAGGCACCTTCCTCCGTTGCGCTTTCGATGATGGGGACGAGTTTTTTGACTGCGTCCTTGGGCAGACCCTTGTTTACCGCTACATCCACTTCCTTCCACAATTCTGGCCGTGGCGCAGGTTTGGCCTTTTCCGCAAGAAAGGCTGCCATTGGGATGAAGAAGGAAGAAAGGACAAGGCAAGTTACGCGTTTCATGACTGTGGCAAGGATTAGGGTTGGGGCGAGGCAGGTCGAACTGGAAATGCCAAGCCTGTGCGAACCCTATGTGACTCGCAAAGGCTTGTCGCCTTAGAAAAAAATTTGCCGGACAAGTCCTGTCCGACTTGTCCGGAAGATCAAAAGACCCAAAAACTTAAGAGCTTTTCAACCCAGTCGCCCCTTTACGGTATTTGTCGTCACCGGTGTTTTGTAGGTAGCGGTAGTAGATCTCCAGCATGAGAATGCACAACGAAGTCGTGTAGACTTTTCCGGTGATGGAGGCTGAATCGGGGCCGTGGCCGTGTGCACCCCAGTCTGTCCAGGAGCCGTCAGGGCTTTGGTGGTCGACCACCTCGTCCTGAAAATAAGTGTTCCAATCCTTCCATGCCCTTCCTCCGGCCTGGAAGCAGGCTTGGGTGTGGTAGTACCAGCCATACATATTGAAGTGTGGCTTTTCATGGCGTCCGGGGTGGGAGTCCAGTATGAACTCAACCCCCATGTCGATTTCCTTTTTAAATTTTTTGGGATCCCACATCTGCATGGCCAATACACCTACGCCGGAGAGGGAAACCTTGTCCTGCGGGTCACGGTATCCGAACCCCCCTTTAGGTCCCCTGACGCGCATTATGTTCTCCATCGCTTTGTCCATGGCCTCACTCACTCCCTTGATCTCCAATCCGGTCAATTTTGCCACTTTCAACGCCTGAATTTGCCAACCGCTGACGGAGGTGTCGCTGGGCTTGGTCATGGCAGTGGAATATCCGTAGTCCCAGCCACCGTCTGCCTTTTGGCGGGTGACGATGACTTCTATCGAACGCTCCAGAGCCTTATCAATCCCTTCGATTTTCGGGCGGAAGTTCTTGGTCACGATGTAGGACTCGCCAAGGGCGTAGGCACAAATCCCGGTCTCATAGGCCGGTTTGCTCGCGTACATTTTCCCGCCCTGGGTTTCGTTTTTTTCCAAGAGATACTTGATTGCCTTCATGACCGTGTCGCCATAATCCGGGGAATCCTGTTTTTCGCAGTGGCCAAGGAATGAAAGCAATGCAAGGCCGGTCATTGAGGGCTGGTATTGCGCCCCCCAGGAGCCGTCCGCATTTTGTACGGTCTTGAGCCATTGCAGACCTTTGATGACTGCCTCCTCGGTCTTCTCCTTGCCGCCTTCCCGTTTGAGGCGGCGCATGCGGTCTGCCTTGTCGCAACGGCTCCCCATGAGCTTTGGCATTTTGATGTTCATGGTCATTCCGCCCATGTCCTGGCCGAGGCCGAGGTCGCCGACCGCATTCCCGACCTGGCCGATCTGTACTCCGTCGTCGCCTTGGTCGAAATTCATTTGTACGGTCTCCATGGTGATGTCGGCGACGGCGTCGATGACGATTGGGGAAGTCATTGAGGAACTGGAGGAGGATTTCTCCATTTGTTTCTGCTTTTTCTGCTTCACCTCCTCCTCCATGTCGTCGGCGACCATGGCTGGTGCGATGGCGTACTCGATGGGCTCTTCCTCCTCCTCCATGATGGCGATGACAATGAGGCCAGCCAGTAGTATCATGAACGCTGCGGAGGCGACGGCGATGCCCCAGGAGACCAACATTGCTTTGTCGAGCCCGCCTCGCTTGTGTCCGAAATAATGGCTCCCTGCATCGGTGTGGCCATGATGTTGGCCTTCTGCGGCTCCTTCGGTAGATTCTTCGCTATAGTCCTCGTATTGTTCTTCGTCGCTCATGGTAATGCCGGAGGTTGGGGAATGTGCTTTCGCAGGTTAGGGAAACTGCATACAATAAGGTAAATTATCCCCCAGTGTAAAGGGATGTTTTTTGGGGTGAGGGGCAAATTGGACGTTTAGGACGTATGTGGTCTCTATGGGTCTTCAGGGTGCGATGGCCTTGAGTTCCAATCCATCCTCGACGAGCCGGATGCTCGCCTTGGAGCCTTCGGGCAACTCACCGGAGATGATTTCGCGGGCGAGTTGCGTCTCCACATTTCGCTGGAGGAACCGTTTTAGGGGACGGGCCCCATAGACCGGGTCGTAGCCTTTGGCCGCAATCCATTCCATGGCTTCTGGGGAGATTTCCAGGGCGACCTCTTTCTCTTTTTCCAACCGTTTTTCGAGGTCTTTTGTGAGCAGTCCTACTATTTGGACGATTTCCTTTTGGGTCAGGGGTTTGAAGAGGAGGATATCGTCGATGCGGTTGAGGAACTCCGGGCGGAAGGATGCGCGGAGTTCTGCAAAAACGGCGTCCCTTGTCCTTTCCGGGATCACCCCGTCGGGGCGGACGCCTTCCTGGAGGTGGTGGCTGCCGATGTTGGAGGTGAGGATAAGGATGGTGTTCTTGAAGTCGACGGTGTGGCCTTGGCTGTCCGTAATGCGGCCGTCGTCCAGTACTTGGAGGAGCACGTTGAAGACTTCTGGGTGAGCCTTTTCGATTTCGTCCAGGAGGATTACGGAGTAGGGCTTGCGGCGTACGGCCTCGGTGAGCTGACCCCCTTCTTCATAGCCGACATACCCAGGAGGCGCCCCGATGAGACGGGCGACTGAGTGCTTTTCCATGTACTCGGACATGTCGATCCGGGTTAGGTTTTCCGTAGAGTCGAAGAGGTTGTGGGCGAGGGTGCGGGCGAGTTCCGTCTTGCCGACGCCAGTAGGGCCGAGGAAGAGGAAGCTGCCGATGGGGCGTCCGGGATCCTGGATTCCCGCTCGGGCGCGGAGGATAGCTTCTGAGATGTGGGTGACGGCTTCGTCCTGGCCGATGACTCGCTTATGGAGGTGTTCTTCGAGGTGGAGGAGTTTGTACTTTTCTTCTTCCACGAGCTTTGTCACGGGGATGCCGGACCAGCGTGAGACGATTTCGGCGATTTCCTCCGGGGTGACCTCTTCCTTGAGGAGGCGTCCTTCTTTGTCACCATCCTGTTCAGTTTCGGCAGATGGTTTGTTTTCCTTTTCCATCAGCCCTTTGAGCTTGGCTTCGAGGGAAGGGATTCGGGAATGCTTGATTTCTGCGGCCAGGTTGAGGTTCCCTTGGCGGGCGGCTTCGTCGAGTTCCCGGTGGGCCGTCTCGATGGCTTCGCGGACTTTGGAGACGTCCTCGATGGAGCCTTTTTCGGATTCCCATTTGCGGCGGAGACGGTCCATATTTTCTCGGAGGTTCACCAGTTCTGCGCGGAGGGGTTCGAGGCGTTTCTTGCTGGCATCGTCGGTTTCCCGGGCGAGTGCGGTCTCCTCGATTTCGAGCTGGAGGATTCGGCGGTTAAGCTGGTCCAGCTCTGCGGGCATGGTGTCGAGCTCGGTCCGTATCATGGCGCAAGCTTCGTCGATAAGGTCTATGGCTTTGTCGGGGAGGAACCGGTCGGAGAAATAACGGTTAGAAAGGTTGGCTGCGGAGACCAAGGCAGTGTCGAGGATCTTTACGCTGTGGTGGATCTCGAAGCGCTCGCGAAGGCCGCGGAGGATAGAAATGGTGTCGTCCACATCGGGCGGGTCGACCTGTACGGTCTGGAAACGGCGTTCGAGGGCGGCGTCCTTTTCGATGTACTTCCGGTATTCGTCTAAGGTGGTGGCGCCGATGCAGTGGAGTTCTCCCCTGGCGAGGAGGGGCTTGAGCATGTTGCCGGCGTCCATGGAGCCTTCGGTCTTACCCGCGCCGACGAGGGTGTGGAGTTCGTCGATGAAGAGGAGGATCTGGCCGTCGCTAGAGGTGAGCTCGTGGAGGACGGCCTTTAGCCTTTCCTCGAATTCGCCCCGGAATTTGGCCCCGGCAATGAGGGAGCCGAGGTCGAGAGACCAGACGCAGCGATTCTTTAAGGATTCGGGGACGTCGCCCCTAAGGATGCGCTGGGCGAGGCCTTCGACAATGGCGGTCTTGCCGACGCCGGGCTCGCCGACCAGGACGGGGTTGTTCTTCGTCTTGCGGGAGAGGATGCGGATGACGCGGCGGATTTCTTCGTCCCTGCCGATGACGGGGTCGAGCTTGCCGTTGCGGGCATCTTCCACGAGGTCTGTGCCGTACTTTTTGAGGGCTTGGAATGTGCTTTCCGGGTTTTGGCTAGTGACCTTCTGGTTGCCCCTGAGTTTTTTGAGTGCCTTGAGGACATTCTTTTCCTCCAGTTGGAATTTTTGGAGAAGTTGCTGGAGGTCTAGGGGGGCATTAGCGCGGAGGACTCCGAGGAAGAGGTGCTCTGTGCTGATGTACTCGTCCTTTAGTTGGGCGGCCGCTTCCGAGGCTTTGTCGATGGCGGAGGAGAAGGAGGCGTCGGCGTAGAGTTGGCCTTGGCTAGCGGATTGGACGGCGGGCTTTTTGCCCACTTCGCGATGGAGGGATAGCTGGAGGGCGGAGGGGGTGAGCCCCATTTCTTCCAGTATTCCCCAGACGATGCCGTGTTCCTGCCCGACGAGGGCGGAGAGTAAGTGCCAGTTGTCGATGAGTTGATGCTTGTTGCGGGTAGCGACGTTTTCTGCGTCTCGCACTGCCCGGAGCGCCATTTCAGTGAAATTTTCAGATTGGATGTTCATTGTCCAGTGGATTGCAGTAAATGTGCCAGAGGCAGTCGGGGCTTCCGGGCTTGTTCCCTGGAGGTTTCTTCGGCCTTTGGGTTTGGGTTGATGTGACAAAATGTCCCGTCAGCGTGTCCCCTTTGGTGCCACCGGGTCCCTCAGGTCGAAATTGATGGGGAGGGTAAAGAAGTTCTCGAGTTTGATGTAAACGATTTCAGCGACGATGCGGCCGGGGTTGATGTTCAGGGAGTACATTTCCTTGCTGTATTGGTTCATGGAAATGGAGCCTTTGAAGGTGGTGCGTACGGTTTTGCCGGTTTGGTCGAAGAAGTGCATGTGGAGGATGTTGTCCTTATTGAGGAGGGTGTCCTTGTCCGGCACGAGTGCGATTTCGAGTGCGTCGTTGGAGAAGTCCGGGCGGCGTAGTTCGTGGATGGTGTAGGAGAATGGGCCGGCGTTGAGGGTTTCCCCGATCATGAGGGGTACGCTCGGGGTGGTGTCGATGGCGGTCTGGCGGTCGGAGAGGAGGGCGAGGTTGCCGGTGACGCGCACTTGGGAGAGCTTATCGGGGAGGCGGTTAGCGGGGAGGTCGAGGGTGATCCTGGCGAGGCGGGGATTGGCCACGTCTGGTTGGAATTCATAGTAGTATTCGAGGCCAAGGTTGAGGCGGTCGAGCTGGATTAAACGTGGGTTTGTGGGGTCGTAGTTGAATAGGATTAAGTCGGAGTTGGGCTTGCTAATGCCTTTGACGGGTTGGTCGGGGGAAAGGTACTCCAAGAAGACCCGGACACCCGGGTAGACTTGGTGGGTGACAGGGATGGAAGGGTCGTGGTTCTCGATTTTGAATCGTACGCGCTGGGAGCCAGTGAAGCGGATTTGTTGACCTTTCTGTGCTTGGGGATCCTGGGCAGGCAATAGCGCGGGGATCGCAGCCAGGGAAAGGAATGCCAGGAAGACGGGGGTGATCCTGGTTTTTTTTATGGTTCCAATGGCCGACAGGACTGCTTCAGGCAAAATAGCCTTGCTAGATGTCCGCGCTGCGCTCTTCGGGAAAGGTGAAGGTGATCCCTTCGTCCGGTTTGGATTCCACCTTGATTCTGCCCCCGTCATGCTCGATACTCTTCTCGACCAGTGCCAGACCGATGCTGGTTGTGCCTTGGTCATTGGGGATGGGGGTCTTGAGCATTTGGAACAAGCGGGTGAGGTGCTTGGTGAGGATGCCCACACCGTTGTCAGTGACCTTGAAGGTGTGGTAGTCCAGTTTTTCTTCCCAGGAAAGGTGGATGTCGAGGTTGGGTTTTCCTCCGTTTTTGAGGGCGTTGCTAGGAGGTTTGCGAAGACCCTGAGCAATGCGCCTTTGTAGGCTTTGATGCGTGGCAAATGGGCGGGAATATGGATCTTGTTGCCCCTTGGGACGTTAAGGAAGCACAGGACTCGGCTAAGGAGGTTTGAAACGGATTCTTCGGACAGGGTGTCCTCGAAGTAGTCGATCCTGGAGAAGTTCAGCCTGGCGTCGCGGTAGCTTATCCTCCAGTTGGGGAGGGAGGCATCGGGAAGGAGGCCTGCGGCAATGTCGTCATGCTGGAGGAGGATTCCGGAGTTGTTTTCCAAGGGGAGTTTGCAACCCAGGAGGTAGAAGAGGTGGGCGACGGGAGGATTGTCTAGGGTTGGGGTGAGGAGAGGGTAGGTAATTCGGAACTGGTCCGCGTGGCTCCTCCACTCTTCGCTGGCGCTAGCCGCTTCCGTGCATAGGCAAGGGTCGTTGCCCGCCAGGCTCGGTTGGAGTTGGTTGGCCTCGTCCTGCTGCTGCTCCTCCTCCAAGGCTTTTAGACGCTCCGTCGCATGGAGGAGGATAATTACGTAGACGTTTTTTTCACTTTCGTTGACAAATTTGGTTCCAATTTCGGTTGGGAAAGTGGATCCGTCTTTCTTTGCTTGGCACGATTGGAAGCGGAGAAACTTTACCTTACGCAATTCTTCCCAGTGTGCAGGCCAGGCTTCGGGGGAGAAGCCTGGGTCGAGGTCGAAGGCGGTCATGCCGAGAAGTTCCTTCTCGGTCCCGCGGGTTTGATTGCCTGCGGCTTGGTTCACCTTGAGGATACTGGCAACCTTGCCGAGCAGCAAGAAGGCCAGGTTGGAGTGCTCCAGGGCGAAGGTCGCGAAATGGTTGTCCATGCCAACCAGGGCTGCGCTCCCTTCCTGTCCATGCTTTCCTGTGGCTGGCGTGGTCATGGTTTCTTACACTGGCTAACCATGTTTCCGTTCTTACCCTTGTCAATTCCAGCTGGCGGGTTCTTTGGGTCAGTTAGTGGTCAAGTGTGCACCTTCGCCGGGAGCGGAATCCAGGCTGATTTCCCCTCGCTAGGGGTCAGCCTCTAACAAGGTTCGCGTTCCATATTTTGAAAGCACGAATTGGCTGGGGATCCCTTCACTGTAGCAGGGGTGGGCTGTTTTTCAAAAAAGAATGTCGGACTAGAACATTTTGGCGGCACCCAAAACCATTGAGTCCGCCACGGGGGGGAGGAACCCGCTTCTCATTTACATGGCCAGAGCAACAATACTGTGGTACTACAACTGAAGGGGTGCTCATTTTGGTAGGAAGTGTGGTAGGCGTTCCAGGAGGAGGGAGAAGTGGTCAGCCAGGGGCAGGTGCCCTTCGATTATCAGGCGATGGAGGCCTATGGCCGCGTGGGTATCGAGGGTTTCGTTGAAGGTGTGGTAGGCGATAAGGGGATCCAGGAAGGTGATTTGGGCGTCCGGAAACCTAGGTGGTCGGTCGGAGGTGGAAGTTGTGAGGGTCTGGCCGTCCCAATTGGCCCATGCACGGATGTCGGTTTTGGCAAGTTGGATGTGGAGGATTCCTGGCGGGGTATGGGCGAGGATTTGCCGTGTTTCTGGATCGTGCTGGGCAAGATGGGGAAGGGCTTTGTAGGCGATGGAGAGGAGAAGCCTGAGGTGGAGGAGCAGGGCAGCTTCGCTTAGGGGCGGTTTTAGGGCCCGGTCGAGTTGAAGCAGGAGCAAGGGAAGGACGGGGAGGAGGCTGGGGCAGAAGTTTTGGGGGAATTCGATGTGGGGGATTGTGGGAAGTTGCCCGTGGAGGAGTTTTTGGAGGTCATGAGCACTTTGGAAATGGAGGTGGAGGTGGGGTTGGCATGGTTTGGCTGCAACGGTCAGGCGTTCATTCTCGAAATGGTAGGTTTGGCTTCCGCATCCTGTTGCAGAGAGCCGGAGTACAAAATCTTTGATACCAAGGATGCTTTGTGCCTTGGACGAGTCCTGGAGGAGAACATCCAGGCTGGGGAATACCGCCTCCAGGAAGAGCCTTGCCGAAATGTCTGCATGCCGGTCCGTGTTCTTACGTGACTGTCCTTGAGTCCGGGTCATATCTTTTTTCTAGAGTGCCAGGATCGGAGTTGGCAGAGGATGTCCGCCGGGGTAGACGGGGGGCGGGATTTTTCCAAGTTTTTCCGGATGGCTTGGAGTATGCCCGGTTGATGGAGAAGGGCTGGGAGTTGGGATGGTTTGGAAATTTGGTGGGAGAGCCCGTGTTTCCGGCAGTAGGCCAAAGTGATGGCTTCTTGGGGCATGGTGCCGCCGAGAGTGTTGTGGAGGATGGGGATTCCGCAGAGGATGGCTTCACTGGTCAGACCCGTCCCTGGACGACAGAGGAGGGCGTCCGCGCTTTGGAAGAGGTTGGCCGGTTTGTCCAGGTAGGGGAGACGAAGGATTTTGGAGGATTTGTGCCGTTGGGAAAAGGCGTGGAGGTTTTGGTAGAGCCTTTCGCTTTTACCACAAAGGGCGACGATTTGAAGGTTTGGAAGCCCGGACTGTTGGATTGCTTGGAGGAAAGGGAGGTGGTTGTTGGCGGAGTTGGCTCCGGTGCCAAGAATGAGGGTGGTTTTATCGGGGTTCAGGCCGAAGGATTGTAGGTAGCTTTGTCTTTCCTTCCCGTCCAGTGGGGTTTTGTAAAACTGGGGGCGGAGGAGGAAGCCCGCGCAGTGGTTTCGTTCCGGGGGCATTCCTAGTCGGTGCGCGGCTTTGCAGGTTTCGGGTACTGCGCCGAGGAAGTGGTCGGCTTTTGGGTTTACCCAGCGGCGTGAAAAGCCGTAGGTGCCGTGGAGTTCGCCACAGTAGGTTACGGTGAGCGGAAGTCTTTTTCGGAAGGTTTCTTTGGCGATTTGGAAGAAACCGTGGTTGAGGTGGGCGTGCGTGCTCAGTACAATGTCGGGTCGTTGCTCCCGGAGGACTTTTTGGAACTTTTTGCGGCCATGGATTTGGCCTGGGTTTTCGAAGTGGGGGACAAGCTCTAGGTAGTTGAAGTAAAGGTGGTGGGCGAGGGGGAGCTTTTTTTGGATGAAATTGTAAAGGTGGACGCCGAAGTGGTAGAGGGGGTGCGTGCCCTCCAAGGTTTGGTGGATATGGGTTTCAAACCCGCCCATCTTTTTTGCCCAGGCTTGGAGGGCTTGGGCGCGCATGTCGTG
Source organism: Opitutia bacterium (assembly GCA_038125285.1). Classification (GTDB taxonomy): domain Bacteria; phylum Verrucomicrobiota; class Verrucomicrobiia; order Opitutales; family JABJCN01; genus JAYPDO01. The sequence goes on along the minus strand of JAYPDO010000039.1, from coordinate 14,872 downwards.
GCCGCCGCCAGTGCTGGATGTGAGGAGGAGGAGTTTCAATGTAGCTCTTAGCTTTTAGCAACTAGCTTGGTTGCGATTTCGGTTTTAAAAAGCTAACCGCTTACCGCTAATGGCTAATCGCCAGGCGATCAGGCGTATTTGTGCGGGGCTTGTTTTTTGAGGATTTGCCTTAGTTTACTTCGTTCTTCCTTGGCGACGATGTAGCCGCAGCAATTGGGGGATCCGCAGCGGCAGGGGTGGTAGAGGAAATCGCGCAGGGGGAAACGGTAGTCGAAGGTAATTTCAGTATCGGGCAGGATGGGCATGCTTGCGGCGATCCAGATTTGGTCTTCTTCCTGGATGGCGTGGCAGTTTTCCTCGCAGGAGTGGTTGGCGTATTTGGCGATGGTGTCCGGGTGGTCGCCGTCGATGTAGAGTCCGTCTCGGACTTCGAAGGCCCAGACGTGGAGGTCGCCGGGCTTGTAATTGTCGCCGTAGGTGCTTTGGAATTGGTCCCATAGTTCCTCTTCGTTGAGGTGGTATCCGATGTACTCAAGGATGCGTTCGTCTTGCTCTATGTATTCGGTGGCAAAGAGGCCGGTGCCGTGGATTTCTGAATGGCGGACTTCGACTTTCATGTCTGGTGTTCGGTAGTGAGATTGCGGGTCATGAGGTCGTGGAGGGCGCGGGCTGGGGGCTTGCCTTCATGGAGGATGGCGTGGAGTTCGCCCAGGATGGGGGCCTCGATGTGTTTTTCGATGCAAAGTTTGCGGAAGGTGTCAGTGGTTTTGTAGCCCTCGGTCACGGTCTTTTGGCCTTGAAGGAGTTCCTTGGCGGATTGGCCTTGGCCGATGTTGTAGCCGAGGGTGCGGTTGCGGCTCCACGTACCGTTGCTGGTGGCCACGAGGTCGCCGAAGCCGGAGAGGCCGTAGAGGGTTTTGGGATCCCCTCCGAGGGTGATGAGGAGTTTTTGCATTTCGTGCAGGGAGCGTGTGAGGAGGGCTGCGACGGCGTTGTCCCCGAGTTGCAGTCCAGCGCAAATGCCTGCGCCGATGGCGTAGATGTTTTTTAATGCGGCTGCGAGGCTGACGCCTTGGACATCTGTGGAGGTGTAGACTCGGAAGGCTGGGCTGGAAAGGGTGCGCTGGATTTGTTTGGTGTGTGGGTTTTCGTCGTCGTGGGCGAGGAGGATGGCGGCGGGCTTCCCTGCGGCGACTTCTTGGGCGTTGTTTGGGCCGGAGAGGACGCCGGTGTGGTGGCCTGCGGGGAGCTTTTTGCGGATGTAGGCTGCGGGGGAAAGGTTTTCATGGGGTTCCCAGCCTTTGCAAAGGGTGAGGGTAGTATGCGCTTGCTTTGCGGAGGGAAGGGCTTCGAGGAGTTTTTGGGTGGTTTCCGGTAGGCCGGCGATAGGGCAGGCCAGGAGGATGACTTCGGCTTCGAGGAGGGCGGGCTTGGTTTCTGCGGCGACCTGGAGGTCTGGCGGGAAGGGGTAGCCGGGGAGGTAGGTGTCATTCATCCTGGCGGTTGCGAACTGCAGTGCTTGTTCGTAGCGGCGGGGGACTAGGGTGGTGGATTGGCCGTTGCGGGCGAGGTGGATGGCGATGGCCGTACCCCAGGCCCCGGCCCCGAGGATGCAGTAATTCATGGCTTTGTTGGTGGTGGGAAAGTGCCGTTGCGGACTTCTTCGGCATAGGCATTGAAGGCTTTGGTCATGGTTTTCTCGATGTTTGCGTAGGTTTTGACGAAGCTGGGGTTGAATTGGGAGGGATATCCGAGGAGGTCCGTGGTAACAAGGATCTGGCCGTCGCAGTGTGGGCCGCAGCCGATGCCGAGGAAGGGGACGTCGAGGTTGGAGGTGATGTGCGCGGTTGCGTCGGGGGCGATCATTTCACCAAGGATGGCAAAACAGCCTGCGTCTTGGAGGGCTCGGGCATCTTCCAGGAGTTGGACGGCTTCGTGCTGGGTTTTGCCAAATTTGCGGTATCCGCCAAGGTTGTGGACGCGTTGGGGGAGCAGGCCGATGTGGCCGAGGATGGGGACTCCTGCGTTAATGATGTGGCGGATTTTTGGCGCTAGGGAGGCGTCAGCTTCGATTTTGACGGCTTGGGCGCCGCCTTCTTGCATTAGCCTTGCACAGGATTGGAGTGTCTCTGAATCGGATAGGTGGGAGTGGGAAAAGGGGAGGTCGGCGACCAAGAGGCTTTCGGGCTTTGCGCGGCTGACTGCAGCGGTGTGGTGGAGGATGTGGTCCAGGGTGACTTGGACGGTCGTCTCGAAGCCGAGGAGCGTTGTGCCGAGGGAGTCTCCGACCAGTAGTATGTCGATCCCCGCGCGGGATGCGAGAAGGGCGGTCGGCGCGTCGTAGGCGGTGAGTGCCGTGATACGGGCTTTCCCTTTGGCTTGGCGTATTGTTTGAACGGTTTTCTTCACTTGGGGTCTAAGGGGGTCTTGATGAATATGAGGAGGTTTTATGTATGGTGATTTAGAAGGTCGAGTATATAGGCTTTCCATTTTTTCCCTGCAGGTGCTTGAACGGCCTAAGGTAAGGGCTTTGCCATGTTGAGCGCCTATTATCGGCTGGTTTTTGCCTGGCGGGGGAAGCGTGTTACCCGCCTAAAATTCTTCGAGAGCCGGTCAAAGGTTTTCAAGCGTTCATTGGATGCATTGGTTCAGGCCAAACATTTGCAGGACGGACGGAAGGGGGAAACCTTGCGGAAAATCACCCGGGCCATCCTCCTTTGCGGGTGGACCAGCAGTGCGTTGCTTTTGGCTTGGATGGTGTGGGAAAGCCGTTGGGTATTCGAGATCTACCGTTAGGCTTCCCAATTTCCTATAGGCTGCTCTTGCCTTTTTCGAGCCTGTCCTCAAGTTGCAGGTTTTGGAATGCTCAAGATTTTGTTCATACATACGGGCGGGCACGCACTCAAGGATTTGGAGCGTTTCTTGGCTTCGCGGGGTTATTTCACCATGCTCGCGCTGGACATGACGGACGGCCTGAAGGTTGCGATGGAGATGAAGGCGGACATCGTAGTGCTGGGGATGAGTGACGAAGCGGCTTCGTTGAGTTCGGTGAGGTCTTTCCATTTGGAGGGATGCTTGGGGGACGGTATGTTGATCTTGCTCTATGGTGGGTACGATGCTGCGGAGGCTTTGAGCGTGATATCGGAGGTAGAGGCAGATGTGATACTGCGTTTCCCGTTGGATCCCTTTGACTTTTATAATCATGTCCGCAGGCGCGCGCTCAACAGTCGCAGCGGGGTGTCGGACCACGGGCTGGCCACTGTTTTGGAGGAGGTGCGGGATTTCATCATCATGACGGATGAGGAGTTGCAAGAGGTTTTCCATGCCAACTTGGCGGCCAAGGAGGTTCTTGGATTCCCGGAAGGTTCGGCGGATTTGGCCGGGAAGTGGCTTCGGGAGTTGTTCCCTAAGGATTTGTTGAATTTGTTGTTCTCGTCGATCCGGGATGCCTTACGCGAGGGGCGGGTCTGGTCCGGCGAAACAAGGTTGGTCCAGCGTGACGGTACCCGGATCCCTGTGTCTGTACAGGTGAACTTGCATGGCGGGCAGGACGAGGGGGGCAACCGTTTTGTCTCCATGGTAATCCGGGATATCACTGAGCTGAAGCGAACGCAGGAGAGCTTGGAGCGCCAGGAAGCTTTCTACCGGCTCATCACGGAGAACACGTCTGACTTGATCGGCCTTTTCGACCCAAAGGGGGATAGTATCTACTGCAGCCCGAGTTATGAGAAGATCCTGGGCTACGGGACTTGGCAGATGGACGGGCAGGGATTGTATGAGTTTATCCACCATGAAGACCGTGACCGTGTCAGGGGCGTCATTCTTTCGGCTTTGAGCGACGGGAAGGAGGTCTTCCTGGAGTACCGTATGGTGAACTGGAAAGGGGACATCCACCATTTGGAGGCGACCACCGGGGGGATCCGGAATTCCTTTGGCCGTTTCGAGAGGCTCATCCTGGTTTCGCGGGACATTACCCTCCAGGTTCACCAGCGGGAAGAACGACGGCTCATGGAGATGCACAAGTTCCATGCTCAGAAGATGGAGTCGATCGGGCAATTGGCCGCAGGGATCGCTCATGAGATGAATACTCCTATCCAATATTTCGGCGACAATATCTGGTTTATCCGGGATTCGTTCGAGGATTTGGCCAAAATGCTGAAGTCGATGCGTGGCTTGTTGGATTCGTTGAAGGAGGAAAGTTCGGCAGGAAAATTGCCAGGGGTGTTGGAGAAGATCGACAAACTTTGGGATTCTGCGGATGCGGAGTATTTGATTTCGGAGATCCCGGAAGCAATCCAACAGTCCCTCCAAGGTTGTGGGAATTTAACCCAGATCATCAGCGCGATGAAGGAGTTTTCACACCCGGGCACCGAGGAGAAGATCCAGACCCAGTTGAACGAGGTGGTCCGCAACACAATGATCATCTCCCGCAATGAATGGAAGTACCTCGCCGATGTTGAGTACAACCTTGATGAATCCCTTCCCATGGTCCATTGCCTCCCCAACGAGATTGGCCAGATGTTGCTCAACTTGGTCATCAATGCCTGCCATGCGCTCGAGGAGCAAGTTTTTGCCCAAACCGACAAAGGCCTGATTCGGCTCTCCACATCTCTCGTCCAGGCCAATGGGCAGAACTGGGTAGAGCTCCGTGTGCAGGACTCCGGTGCGGGCATGCCGGCCGAACTCAAGAACCGGATCTTCGAGCCGTTTTTCACTACCAAACCGGTAGGGAAGGGAACTGGGCAAGGATTGGCCATTGTCCATAACGTAGTAGTTGACAAACATTCCGGCCAAATCCACGTTGAGTCCCTTCAAGGAGAAGGCACGACCTTCGTGATCCGATTGCCTGTCAACAATTCCGTCCCGCCTCTAAGAATCTAATAAAACCAGCATAGCCGATGAAACGAATCCTTTTTGTTGATGATGAAGTGTTTGTCCTGGACGGACTCCGCAGGATGCTCAGGCGGATGCGTTCAAAATGGGAGATGGATTTCGTCGAAAGCGGGGAGAAAGCCCTGGAAATGATGGCCGATAAAACCTATGACGTGATCGTCTCCGACATGCGGATGCCAAACCTTTCTGGCGCCGACCTCTTGAATAAAGTCAAGGACCAGTATCCCCACACCATCCGCTTCATTCTATCCGGGTATTCTGATAAGGACCTCATCCTCAAGTCCCTGGAATCCACCCACCAATACCTTTCCAAGCCCTGCGATCCTGAAACCCTTAAGACCCGGATCCTCCGCGCTACTTCGCTTCAGGACTCCATCGGCATCGACAGCCTGCAAAACCTTGTTTCCCAACTTGGCGAACTGCCGACCCTCCCCACTATCCACAACGAATTACTAAAGCTCCTGCGGATCCCGGACGTTTCTGGGGAGTCCCTTAGCGATGCGATCAAGAAGGACATCGGCATCACCGCCAAGATCCTGAAGTTTGCCAACTCTGGCTATGTTGGCCTGAAACGGAAGATCTCCAGCGTCTCCGACGCCGTTTCCTACCTGGGTATGGAGTATATCCGCTCGATCATTCTAACCATCGGTGCGTTCGGCCGCTTGAAAGAATTCAAGGTGGACGGCCTTCCGCTGGAAGAATTTTGGAACCGTAGCCTCCAGACCGCCGAGGCGGCCAAGGCCATCGCGATAAGCCAGACTTCCTCCAAGTCCCAGGCCGAGGAAGCTTACGTTAGCGGCCTTTTACATTCCGCCGGCAAGCTGATCCTGTATTCCACCTTCCCGGAGAAAGTCGAGGAAGTAGAAGCCCTCCTCAAATCCTCGGAAGATTACGACCTCCTTAAGGCCGAAGTAGAGGTTTTCGGGGCGAGCCATAGCCAAGTCGGCGCCTATTTGCTCGGCCTTTGGGGCCTTGCCAACTCTGTTGTGGAATCCGTCCACTGGTATAGTGACCCGATGAACAGCGTCCCAGTCGATTTCCAACCGCTTACCGCCGTCCATGTGGCCTTCGCCTTGCTTGCAGACGAGGAAGACCCAATGCGTGCTCGTTGCCAAAAAGGATCTGACATTTTTTTCCCAAAGGTACATATCGACGAAGATTACCTGGACAAAATCGGCCTCCTCTCCCGCTTGGATGACTGGCGCTTCCTGGTCAGTGGTTACCTCAACCCCAACAGCAACCGCAAGGAGTTAGTGTCTGGGATGCTGCGGGACTGATTTCCTTCCAGCAAGGCGGGCAAACCTATCTGCCTGCCAATTCCCCCAGCAACCATTCCGCCTCCTCAAAGGGTTCTTCGTGCCCTTGTTCGACGGAGAGTCGTTTGGCTTCTAATAGCCATGTTTTCGCCTCACTGGTCTTCCCCAAACTCATGCATGCTTTCCCTAGCAACAAGCGGGGGATGAGCCACTCCTTGTTCCCCTCACAACATTCCAGCAAGGGTCCCGAGGCTTCCTCCAGTTGGCCTTCATCCATCAAGGCCTGGCCATAACTGAAGAGGAGCAGAGGGTTTTTCCCCTTGGAATCCAAGAGTTTCCTGAAACGTTCCGAGCCCATGGCAGGATTAGTCAGATAAAGACGGAGACGGCGGTCGCGTTGTCATGCCCGCCTCTGGACAAAGCGGCCTGGATTAGCTTGTGGATGTACTGCTTTGGGTTTTCCGCCTGTTGAGCCAGCTTCCTTAGGTCTTCATAATCGAGAAGGTCCGTCACCCCGTCGGTACAGGCGAGCAATCGGTCGCCCTCAAGAAGTTCGTAGGAGTAGATGTCCACTTTGAAGTCCACAGTCTGGCCTAGGCAACGGGTCAGGCTGTGGTGGAAATAATCCGGCACTTCGGGTTGGGGCTCCCCTGGGTCCAACTTGTCAAAAATTTCTTGGGCAAGGGTGTGGTCATTGGTGATTTTGCCCCCCATCGAGCGGCGGAAGAGGAAGCAGGACGAGTCGCCGACATGGCCTACCAAGACTTGTCCCTGTTTGATGACGAAGCTCGTAACCGTCGTGCCAATCCCTGTTTCAGGTGAAAGTTTCCTGCCTTCGTCACATACGCATTGGTTGGCATACTCGATGGCGGTTCGTAGGTCTTCCTCGGTCTCGAAACCGCCATTGTCTTCCCCCCACAACTGGAGGCAGTCCAATGCAAGCCGGCTTGCCACATCCCCGTAAGGGAGGCCGCCAATGCCATCTGCAACCGCATACAACGACAATGTTTCTGATGTCAGGAAACTGTCTTCATTCTCCTCCCTGTGCAGGCCGATGTCGGACCTTCCGTATACTTTTAGATCTGTGGCAGTCAAAACAAACACGTCACTGATAGGTAAACCTTTCCTGCAGGTCAACGCCCATTCATTGGCCCCGGTTCTTTTCTTCTAAATCCCGAGTGCCGCTACATCCGGCAGGGCATGGCCGGCAAAGGTGAAATATGGCACGGGGAGGGCATCTAGGAACTGCTTTCCATAATTTTTCCGCAGGACCCTCGAATCTAGGAGAACCAACAACCCACGGTCATCCCATTTCCTGACCAGCCTGCCAATTCCTTGGCGGAATTGAATTACCGCGTCGGGCACCGTCATTTCAAAAAAGGGTGAGCCTCCTTTGGCGGAGATCCACTCCTGTCGGGCTTCTGCCACAGGATGGGTCGGGTTTTCAAATGGAAGCCGGGTAACGATGACTTGGGAAAGCGAAGGCCCGGGTACGTCCACTCCCGTCCAGAAAGAATCTGTGCCCAGAAGGATCGCGTTGCCTGCGTCCTGGAAGCGCGACAACATCTCCATCCTTGCATAATCCCTGCCTTGCACGAAAAGCTGCCTGCCTACGGCTTCCAGTTTGCCTTCCAATTTGTCCGCCACGGCGTCCATTTCGCGGTAACCTGTAAAGAGTACAAGCGTCCCCCCCCGAATCCCCGTCGCAAAATGCAGGATATTCCGCGCAAAGTAGGGGACTAAGGCGCCTTTGTCCCCACCGCCAGCTACATCCGGGGCATCTTCCGCAACAAAGGCCCGGACGTTGGCCTCAAAGTTGAACGGGGAGTCCTGCATCCCCGTGGACAGGCCTTCCGCCCCCGCCTTTTTTTGGAAGCTCTCCATCCGCCCTGAGATACTCAGGGTTGCACTGGCCATGACCACGCTCGTCCCCCGGCCGAACAAGTGGTCTCGCAGGTACGGAGCCACATCGATGGGCGCAGTCCTCAAGTGGATGACGGATCCCCTTTTACCTGTTGCCTCCACCCAATGGACATGTCCCTTGTCCTCCATCGCCCAAAATTTGTGGATGCCCTGGAAGTATTCCTGGATCCTGTCCCGGTGGTCCTTGAGTTCGCTGATGAGGCGTTCGCTGCTTTGTTGGTCGATCAGGATCTTCAGCCTTTGAACCAGGTCAAACAAGGGGAGCAGCACATCCAGCTCCCCGCCAGGGGCTTCCCGTATCCGTATGACCGGCTTTCCTTCCAGATAAGTCTCCTGGACATCCCCGAAAAAGTACTCCCCGGCCTCAATGGCCTTTTCCACCAACTTGCAGTCCTTCAAAGATCCGACCTTGGTAAGGAATCCTCTTCCCCGCCTTGGGTTGAAAAGGAGTTTTAGGGAAAAATCCAAGCCGTAGGAACTGATGTTCGCCCCGAAATGCTCCGTCGCGACCGCCGGGACACGGTGTGCCTCGTCCAGTACCACCAAATCCCTAGGGAATAGCACCCCGGGCGTCTTCCCCGCCGGTTGCGCCCCCGCCCCCACAAGGGCGAAGAGGAGGCTATGGTTTACGATCAGGACATCGGCGTCCTGGATCGCTTTCTTTGCCTTCTGGTAATGGCAATGTTCTGGGTTGCACTGCTTGCGGTTGCAAGTGGAAGAGTCCGCATTGACCAGTGTCCAGACGCTGGGCTGTGGTGGCGGGTTCAGTTCCTGCCGCATCCCTTTCTCTGTACTCTCCGCCCAATCGGCAATGCGTTGTAGTTCGGCCATTTCATCGGTCGGGAACAATTCTGCCTTGGCTCGGATGGCCGCTCTGAGGCGGTTCGGGCAAAGGTAGTTCGCCTTTCCTACCAATAATGCCGACCCAAAGCCTGCGAAAGACTCCAAATGCGGCACCTTGGAGAAGAATTTTCTGCAAAACGGGATGTCCTTCCTAAGGATCTGCTCCTGTAGGGCGATGGTGTGGGAGGAGACTACCAAAGGCCTTTTGCAACGGACGGCCATCAGGATCCCTGGGACCAAGTAGGCCAGGCTTTTTCCGACCCCTGTTCCTGCCTCGAATAGCAACCCTTCGTCGTCCAGCAAAGCCCCGGCGACAGCCCCGGCCATTTCCGCTTGCTGCGGGCGGAACTCCAGTCCCATCTCCTTAACAAGCCAGCCATCCGGGTGGAAGACGTTGGCAATGTAGGTCGGCAAATCCGGGAAACCATGGACTGCCTCCTCCGCAAATGGCTCCGGGCCGACTTCCGGGTTTATGCTTATCATGGCAAGTACTCAATCGACCAGGACCAGGAGCAAGGCTCCTTCCGGCACCAAGCCGAAAACCTCCAGCATGTCTGCATTCGTCATTTGAATGCAACCGCTGCTGGCCGGGGTGCCAATCCGCTCCTCATGGTTCGTCCCATGTATGTAGATATAGCGGTCGAAGGAATCCTTGTTGCCGCCGGCGTTTATACCTGCCTCAAGACCCCGCAGTCGTAGGATCCTGGTAGTGATCAGGTTTTCTTCAGCTTCCACCCCGGTGTATTCCCAAAAAAGTTTTCCAGTGGGTACCCGGCCCTTGAAAACCATCCCCTCCGGTTCCCTATCGCCGATCTTTTCCACAACCCTGTGCAGCCCCCAAGGCGTACCCAGGGAACCCTCTTCGCAAGAAGGCGGGTTGCGCGAAGTGGACACCTTCCAAGACCTACGGATCCCACCGTCCGCCCCGACCAGTACCATTTCCTGGCCAAGGATCCTTACCCCCAACCAATCTTCCGTGCATGGGATTGACAAGACATTGCACTTTTCCAACATCCGCGCGTTCCAAAATGAATCCATCTGAAAATAACCTGAAAATCGGTATTGTCGGTGCCACTGGAGCGGTTGGTCAAGAACTCATCCGCCTCCTTCACGAACGTTCCTTCCCATATTCCGTGCTTGTCCCCCTCGCCTCTGGCCGTTCGGCTGGGAAGACCCTTTCCTCTGGTGACAAATCCTGGATCGTCAAGGAAGCTCGCCCCGAAGCATTCGACGACCTGGATGTCGCCATTTTTAGCGCAGGCGGTGCCATCACCAAAGAACTAGCCCCCCAAGCTGCCGGACGCAATTGCATCGTGGTGGACAACAGCTCCGCCTTCCGGATGGAGGATGACGTCCCCTTGGTCGTGCCGGAAATTAATGGCAATGTCCTGGAGAAGAGCCGGTCCAATATCGTTGCCAACCCCAACTGCACAACCGCCATCACCCTTATGGCCCTCTATCCACTCCACCGGGAATTCGGCCTTACCCGCATCATCGCCTCCACTTACCAAGCCGTTTCCGGTAGCGGTGCTGAAGCTATCGAGGAACTTCGCCTACAAGCCAAGGCCATCCTGGACGGAGGGGAATATCCGCCCCAAGTTTACCCGAACCAAATCGCCTTCAACCTCCTTCCCCAAGTCGATGTCTTCCTTGACGACGGCTACACCAAGGAAGAGATGAAAATGCTCCACGAAGGCCGCAAGATCATGGGCTTGCCTAACCTGCAAGTCTCCTGCACCTGCATCCGTGTCCCTGTTTTCCGCGCCCACTCCATTTCCGCCACCGCCCAGTTTGAGAGGAAGCCTTGCATCGAAACTGCTCGCAAGGCCATCTCCGCCTTCCCTGGCGCCGAACTCCGGGACGATCCCGCCAACGGTGTTTACCCCATGCCTCTCGACTACTCCGAGAAATACGACTGCGGTGTCGGCCGGATCCGCTATGACGCCGCCCTCGAAAACGCCCTCGCCCTCTGGGTGGTCGGCGACCAGCTCTGGAAAGGCGCGGCCCTCAACGCCATCCAGATCTGCGAAGCCCTCCGCAAATACGGCAGGATCTGAACAAACCAGGCTATTCTAACTTCCAAATAAATTCCAGCTTTCCACTTGTCACCAAGCGGCATACACCTATTGTCCCCCCCTTCATTCCCCACTACCCACCCACAAATCCAGCAAACCCAATGAATTTCCTAATCGGATTCGGAATCGTAGCACTTGTCCTGCTGTGCCTATTCATCATCCTGATCATCCTGATGCAGCGCCCCAGCGCTAATGCCGGGATGGGTTCCGCCCTTGGTGGCGGTGCCGCCGAACAAGCCTTTGGCGCTGAGACTGGCAATATTTTGACCAAGGCCACCGTCTGGTCGACCATAGCCTTCTTCGTCATCTCATTCACTCTGTTCCTCGGCACCCAGAAGCAGATCAGCTCCAATGCCGAAGCCATAGGTGAATTGATCCCCGAGGAAGACGCCCCCCCGCCCGACCAGACCCTTTCCTCCCCCCCGGCGACCTCCGGCACCTCCGCGACCACGGGTGTTTCCCCTGTCGGAAAATAATCAGTTAACCCCTGCCTCCCCGGATTTGATACCTGCGATGAGAAACCTGGCCAGGCACCTTGTCCTGCGTACCGCCCTAACTCTTTTCCTTACCGCCCAAGGCTTTTCGCAGGATCGCACCCCCATGCAACGGGGCAACAAGCCCCCGCTTGACAAAGAGCAAGCAGTCGAGCGCCTCCAGCAGTTCCGGAACCAGCGCCTCTCCCGGGATTTTATTTTCCAATTTGAGTTGGAGCACCTTCCCCGCCGGGGCGATCCAACCCTGTATAATGGTTTGCTCTGGGGTACATGGGGTGAGCAAGGCCCCTTGGTGCGGGCAAGGTTCGCTACCGAACCTGAAGCCTTCCACGGCCCGTCCCTCGAAGTCCTTCTTCACAACGGGGCGCAGCCCAAAGCATGGTTCCGGTTGCTCAAATCCGATGCTGCCGACCAAAATGGACAGCTTCCCAAGTTTGTCGAGTTACCGCCGAACCACTGGTACCGCGAACTTCTCCCCGGTGTCGGGTACACCGCATTCGACCTCCTCATGCCGAATGGATCGTAAAGACCATCGACCTACTCGACGAAAAAACGCGGGACAAAGCCCGATTCCGGGTTGTAGCAGCCAGCCTCCATGACGCATTGCCCCCGCTAATTTTTGACTCTGAAAACCCGTCCGTTCCTCAGCCTGCACAGCTCCAGCGTTTTTAACCCTTCCATCAACCGAAACTTCAACAACCTCTCCATCCATGAGCGACAACATCCAACTCTCCACCTGGGCATCCAACATCGCCCCTTCCCCGACCCTCGCAGTCGATTCCAAGGCCAAAGCCATGAAAGCCGCCGGGGAAGACGTCTGCGGGTTTGGAGCCGGCGAACCTGACTTCGACACCCCTGACTTTATCAAGGAAGCCTGCATCCAGGCTCTCAACGAAGGCAAGACCAAGTACGCCCCTGCCCCAGGGGTTCCTGCCTTGCGTACCGCCATCGCGGAAAAGTATGTCAAAGAAAATGGTGTCGAAGGCGTCCAGGCGTCGAATGTTATCGTTAGTCCAGGAGGAAAGTTTTCCTGCTACCTCGCCATCCTTGCCGTCACGAGCCCGGGGGACGAAGTTATCATCCCCGCGCCCTACTGGGTCAGCTATCCTGAGATGGTCAAGCTCGCCGGGGGAACTCCCGTCATTGTTACCGCTGAGGACGGGGCAGGGTTCAAAATCAACCCGGACCAACTTAAGGCCGCCATTACGCCCAAGACCAAGATGGTCATCCTCAACAGCCCCTCCAACCCCACCGGGGCCATCTATTCCAGGGCTGAACTCGAAGCCCTCGTCGCAGTTGCCCTGGAAGCGGGCATCTACATCATGTCCGACGAAATATACGAGTACCTACTTTACGACGGCGTCGAATTCCACAGCCCCGCGTCCTTCAGCAAGGAAGCCGCGGAAAAAGTGATCACTGTTTCCGGGTTCGCCAAGACTTTCTCCATGACCGGCTGGCGGCTCGGCACCCTTGTCGCACACCCAAAAATCGCCAAGGCCGTCGGTGATATCCAGAGCCAGACCACTTCCAACGCCACCACCTTCGCACAATGGGGCGCCCTTGCGGCCTTGCAACAGCCGGAGAAAGCCCGGGCCGCCATCGACACAATGCTTGAAGTCTTCGACCGTCGCCGCATCACCCTGCTCGACGGCCTAAATGCTATCGACGGCCTAACCTGCGAACGCGCCCAAGGGGCATTCTACCTTTTCCCGGACATGTCCTCTTACGGGATCTCCGCCAACGACTTCGCCGACCGGATACTTGAAAGCCACAAAGTCGCCGTCGTCCCCGGCGAAGGCTTCGGTGCCCCCGGTTACATGCGTCTAAGCTATGCCACTTCCGACGACGTCATATCCAAGGGGCTCGCACGCCTCAAAGAGTTCTGCGGCACTCTGGGCTAAGTCGATCCGTTTAATTTCCTTCCGGTCACAACCCCAGCTTTGCCGCTGCGGCAGGGTTTTTGACCAGGGCTTCCTCGAATTCGTTGATGTCGAAATCGGCGACCATGAAATCCCCGTACAGGAGGGTAGGCGTTTTGTTCTGGCGGCTGATGGCCTGGAGTTCGGCCATGCCTTGTTCGTCGCCCCTCACATCTTTTATTTCTAGATCTAGTCCTTTGGAGCGGAAATAGGCGAGGGCGTCGTTGCACCAGGGGCAACCTTGTTTGATGTAGAGGATAGGTTTCATCGTTAGGTGGAAAGTTACAGTTCGTGGATCGCCTGGATGAAGGCTTCCGGGTCATTACTTCGCATCAAGGCTTCGCCAATAAGGACGGCCTGCGCCCCGGCTTCCTTCACTTTTGCAGCGTCCTCGATCGAGTGGATGCCGCTTTCACTTACGGTCACAATGCCATCTGGGATCTTGGGAATGAGGTCGAGGGAGTATTGGAGGTCTGTCACAAACCTAGTCAGGTCACGGTTGTTTACCCCGATGATCTTGGGGTCAAATTTTAACGCCCTTTCCAACTCTTCCTCCGTGTGAATTTCAAAGAGGCTGTCCAAGCCCGCCGCGTTGGCCGCTTCATAGAGGGAGTCGATTTCGGAGTCTTCCAATGCCCGGATAATGATCAGGATGGCACTGGCTCCTGCTTCGCAAGCTTCCAGGACTTGGAAAGGGTTGACCATGAAGTCCTTCCGGAGGCAGGGGGTGCCCCGCTGGTGGTCCCGGATGAAATCGGTGACTTCCCAAAGGTCCTGGATCGTGCCGCCAAAATACTTTTTATCCGTCAGGACGGAGATGGCGTCGACCTCCGCATTCATATAAAGCCGGGCTTGCTCGACGCTGTTGGTTTCCGCTGCGATGTCCCCGGCCGAAGGCGAGCGGCGCTTGATTTCGCCGATCACGGACAATTTGTCACTCCCGGCCAGGGCATCCAGGAATGGCCTGCGGTTCCCATTGCGCTCTCCAAACCGCAGGAAATCCCTTTCGCGGACAGGGCGCACGCTGTCGCTGATTTCCTCCCGCTTCCAGGCCATGATTTCCATGAGTTTGTCCATCTATATCCAAAAGGGCACCGAAAGTGTAGCGTATCCATCAGTTGGCAAGCCAATCAAGTGAACCGCAGATTGACGAAGAGGGAATTTCGAATGATCGCGTCCTGGTCGGAGCGGAACCCACTGGCACTTGCAATCCCCGCGCCAGCCACTTCATCAATCTGCGGTTCAACCCAGGCCAGGCATCCATCGCCTCCTCACAAGTCGTCCAACGGGCTCGGGACCTCCCCTTGCATGGCCTTCACCACATGGGTATGGATCTCGGTCGTTTGCACATTGGAGTGCCCCAATGCCTCCTGGATCGACCGGATGTCCACTCCCTTCATTAACAAATGCGTCGCATATAGCATCTCTCAAAAATCATTTCCGAAACGAGCACTGTGATGCAACAATCT
>JAYPDO010000038.1:15064-28910 GCA_038125285.1 Opitutia bacterium | reverse complement strand
AGTCAACGGAAGGCAGACCTTCACCACGGATGAGTATGCGGCGAATTTAGAAAAAATCTTACGGATCCTCAAAGGCACCGGGGCAAAACTGGTTTTTGCGACCACGACTCCTGTGCCCGAAGGCGAAGCTGGCCGGGTTGTCGGGGATGACGTGGTCTTTAATACTAAAGCCGTGGAGGTAATGGGACGTTATGGGGTCTCTGTGAATGACCTTCACGCCCTGATGGCCCCGCAGCTTTATAAATACATCGTCGCCAAGGGGAACGTCCATTATAGGCCCGAGGGATCCGAGCTGCTGGCCGCCCAGGTCGCCAAGGCGATCGAAGAAGCATTGGGCAAGTAGCCGCGTGTCCGATTTCAGGCTGGAAGTCGGCGGGGATTCCTGATTGTTTCCGGCTCTGTGAGAGAGATTGAGGCTTCGGGCGACCAACGGTTATTACAGTTGGTTAGATGGTTATGCACGGACACTCCTTTTGGAGGGTTGCCGGTGGGCATTGCATCTGCGGATGCAAGTTTCCGAAGGTATTTCCGTATATCCGGGGAAGGGGAGGCCTGGATTGCCATGGATGCCCCGCCCGAATTGGAGGATTGCGAGCCGTTTGTTCGGATTGCCGGGTACATGAGGGATGGAGGTGTCCGTGTCCCCATGATTTACAATGTGGATCTCAGGCAAGGGTTCATCGTACAGGAGGACTTCGGGAATACGCATTTCGAGGACGCACTAGCTGCGGGGGGCGACCGGGACAAGTTATACGGCCAAGCCATGGATGCCATGTTGCCCGTGACTTGCTTGCCAGAGGCAGTTTGCCGCCATCTCCCCGCTTTTGACCGGGAGTGGATGATGAAGGAATTATTGATCTTCCATGAATGGTTTCTTGGTTATGCCGGGACAGACGGTGAGGAATTCGCCGTCCATGCCAATGCGCTCATTGAAGGGATTTTGGGGCAACCCCTTGTAGTCATGCACCGGGATTTCCATGGGAGGAATTTGCTCATGCTGGGTGGAGAAAGGGAAATCGGGGTGATCGATTTCCAGGGGGCGATGCACGGTCCGTTGACCTATGACCTCGGTTCCCTCCTCAAGGATTGCTACCAGGATAATGGTGCCGATTGGATCCGTGGCCAAGCTTTGCTGCAAAAAGCACGTTATGAGGATGCGTTCAACACGGCATGGGAGGATGCCGATTTCCTTCGATGGTTGGATTGGACTGGCTTGCAGCGCCACCTCAAGGTCTTGGGATTATTCCGGCGGCTCCATGTCCGTGATGGGAAAGACCGCTATCTCAAAGACATGCCGAGGGTGTGGAATTATGCCAATGATGTCCTGGATAGATACCCCGCATTGGCCAAGTTCAAAAGTTGGCTCGAATCGTTCGACATTTGGAATTCCTACAAGTTATGAAAGCACTCATCCTTGCCGCTGGATATGGTAAACGCATGCTTCCCTTGACCGAGAAGCTCCCCAAGCCTTTATTGGAAGTCAAGGGCAAGCCCCTAATCGTTTACCACTTGGAGGCTTTGTCTGGAATCGGTATCCTGGAGGTTGTTATCAACCTTGCCCATCTGGGAAACAAGATCGAGGAGTATTTGGGAGACGGGAGTGCCTATGGTATGAGCATCCAGTACTCCCATGAAGGCCCAGAGCCACTGGAAACCGGAGGTGGGATGACAAAGGCCTTGCCCCTTTTGGGAGAAGGGACCTTCCTTGTCGTGAACGGCGATATTTTTTGCGACTTTGATTTTTCGAAGCTGCCCTCCCTTGATGAAGGGATAGATGCCCATCTTGTCATGGTCGATACCCCCGAGTTCAAGCCGACCGGTGACTTTTCCTTGGGGGAAGACGGTTTCTTGGTGGATGGTGGGGAACGAGACCTTACCTACGCTGGGATTGCCCTATACCACCCTAGGATCCTGGCTGGCGCCAAGGTCGAAAAATTCTCCGTTGTCCCCAGGTTAAAGGCCGCCATCGGTTCCCGTCGGGCCAAAGGTTCTTATCATCCTGGCAAGTGGTGTGATGTTGGTACGCCGGAACGCTTGTTAGACTTGCAATGACGCCTTGTCCCGTGGGGATAGCCGCTAGGATGGGGCTCTTACTCTTGGGGCTCGGCTACTGTTGGCAAAATACTTGGTTTTGCCGGTTGGGACGAACTCCCTGGTGTTGCAGTGGGGATGATCAGGGCCGGGCCGTCATCAGCACTCCTATTGATCGCGGTGCTAGGTATGGTCGGCGTAGTTGGGGCAAATGGGTTAGACGTTGTCGTGGGCTTGGGGGCAGCCGGAGCGAATGGGTTCGTCGCAGGGGTGAAGGGGGACGGCGCTGTCGCGCTGGGAGGGGTTGAGTTGCTAGCAGGTGTTGCTGGAGAAAATGGTGACGGCGTCGGTGCGGGTGACGGGGCTGGTGTTGAGGGTGTAGCCGGAGCGAATGGCGAGGCTGTAGGAGCAGGTGCAGGCTCAGGGGTCGCAGGGGTAGCCGGTTCGAATGGGGAAGTTGCGGGTGCAAAGGGTGATGCGGGTGCTGGGGTTGCCGGGGCGAAAGGTGATTTCGTGGCAGGCGCAAAGGGGGAGGCCACGGGTTCTTCTTCCGGTGGGGTTGGTGCTGGCGGTAGCAGGGTCGCTCTTGACGCGGATGCTGGAGCGGAGGGCGTTGGAGTTGGCTCTGGCGTGACCACGGGAGTGGAGAACGGTGAGGCCGGGACAGGTTCCGGTGTCGCTGGTGGGGGGGCGACCATGAAGGGGGCTGTCGGAGGTGCAGGGGCGGGGATTGGCTGATCGGCTTTCACCTCGACTTTAGAGGGGGTAAAGGGTTCCTGTTCTGGCACCAGCTGTGGATCTACAGGGGCGACAGGAGGTGGCGGGGCGACCGGTGCAGGAATTGTAACTTCGACCTCTGGCTCTTTATCCTCAACCGGGAGAATTTCGGGGATAGTTCTAGCCGGGGATAAACTGTTGGTCGCCTGTCCTGGTACTACCGGTAGTAGATTGTACGGGGACTTGGGCTGCACGAAATATTGGTTTTGCGGGTTGATGGATGGGGAACTGTAAATGTTCCTGCTCGGTGAGGTGCCTTTGGAGATCCCACTCCCCACAAGGGTAATCCTAGGGGCGGTAGTATCTTTGATGTGTACCATCCTAGCAACGGGGTCAGCGCGATTGCCAGAGGCGTCTGTAACGATGTAGGTCACCGTGTACCTACCCGGGCGGTGGATATTTACTGGTTCTCCGAGGATTTGAACTTTGTTGGTAAGGTCGCCGTCAAGGTTGTCTAGGGCTTTGACGCCCGGGTCGATGAAGGGGGAACCAGCTTCAATTTCCACAATGTCGGGTCCCAGGAGCGCGATGGTTGGTTTTGATGTGTCGCGGACGACAACGGTGCGAACCAATTGTTGGGCCTTGTTCCCCGCACTGTCGACCACGTCATAGGTGATTTTATATATGCCAGGGCGGTTTGGATCCACTGTGTCCCCTCCAATGATGACATGGGTGGAGAGATCACCGTCCACATCGTCTTGGGCTTGCACGCCTGGATCAATGTAGGGAGTTCCTGCTTCGTGGATGAGTTCAGTAGTGCTTGAGGCGAAATTTGGCGATATGTTGAGGGTGTTTTGCGGCCAGGGTTGGTATCCAGATGGGGCTAATTGAGGTTTGGCCGTGTAGGTGTATTGGTGTTGGGAGGGGTATTGGGTGCCTAGTTGGGGCATTAGGCGCTCCTGAGCTGGTGTGAATACCGCGGTGCCCTCAAATTCCTTCGGGTTGTCCCCCAAGTGGATGTGTATCGAGGGAGGGAAAGTGCCCCCGCTTGTGCGTCTGAGATCCTCAAGTTGGACGGGAAGCCCCGTTTTTTCCGCCCTCACGACCAAACTGTGTGGATTTCCCTTAATCACGAAGGACACGGGGGACAGGCCTGCGAACTCGCCATTGATTGAAATCGAGGCTCCCGGAGGTTGGGTGGACACGGTCAGCGTTTCCTTTTCGTTGACAACTTTCGGTACTTTAACGGAGATGCAACTGCTCAATGCGAAGGCAAGCACGGCCATCGTCGGGATGTTTTTACCTAGATTGGTCATTGGGCGGTCCGGTATCTGGGGTTCAGGATTATCCATGGCTTTTGGATTGTTTTTTGGAAAATCAATTTCGAATTATGCCCCGAACGGATTCCCCATGGTGAAGGGTTTACTCCCCGGTGCTTTGGAATGCCGCACAATCAATGGGGAAACCCTAGTTTTGTCAAAAGTTTTCATAGTTATCACTGAGGCGCGGGTGCGGGTCGCCTGTCCATCCTAGTGAGAAACCCTGTGTCATCCCATTCCATGATGCTCCATGGGCTCCCTTCTTGGTAGCTAACTTGGCGGGCCTTGTGACCATTTGGATGCCATTCTTCCCGCTTTCCCGAAGGGACTCCGTAATGCCATTCCGAACGTGATTTCTTTGCTCCGCCCGCATAGTACTCCTCCAGTATCCCGTCCAGTTTCCCCTCGTAGTAATAAGCCCTAGACAGGAGTTTCCCGTTACCTTGCCAATGTATGCTGATTCCGTGTTTTTTCCCGAAGCCGAATTCAACTTCGGCTTTCCGCATGCCTGTTTCGTCCCAGTAGGTGCAAACCCCGTGCAGTTGCCCTTGGTAGCAACTGAGCTTGGCTGCCAATTGATTTCCGCGACGCATCAGGATTCTCCCGGTAACCGGGGTGCTTTTTCCTTTGAGGTAAATCATTCCATCCTTGGCGTGGGTGTCCGCACCTTCGTAGGTTAGGACGCCCTTTCCCGGCGGGTGTTTCAAACCCTTTGCAGAACCTACAATCTTTTCCCGTTCAGAGCCAATGAAGTTCTCGATCGAAACGGTGAAGATTTGCCCGTCCTTGGCTTGGATATGAAGCCAAGTGCCTTCCAATCCAAGGATTTCCCCTTGGAACTGGATCCCCCGCCTGTTTGTCAGTAACTCAGTCTTCCCTTGGGGGTGAGGAAGGGTTTTGCAACCCGCCAAAGAGATGCAAAGGCATACTGCCGTTAAGAACCTGGCCATTACTCGGGGGTTATTTCTTTTCAATTGGCAAGCCTGCTTTATCCCATGCGAGGATCCCTCCGTCGAGATGGTAGACTTCCTTGAAGCCCAGTTTCTCGAACTTCGCAAGGGATTCCCTACTTCGGCCGCCGGATCGACAGTGGACAAGGATCGGTTTGGCCTTATCAAATTTCTCCAACTTCCCTTCAAAATCTTTCCCATAGTAATCAAGGGAGACCGCACCAGCGATATTTCCGGATTTGAACTCGAAGGGTGTTCGGATGTCCAGGACGACCGGCCTGTTGTCGGATTGGAGGAGCTTGGAGGCTTCTTCCGGGTTCAGGTGGGTTAGCCACTTACTCCCCTCTTTCGCATTACCTTTAGCGGCAGACTGGTCTTCACTACAGCAAACTGTTGTTAGCAATGCGACAGACAGGATTGTTCTTAACAGATTATTCATAGGGTTGTGCTTGGTTCTTTTATAAGCGCCTTTTGAGGGCGGAGATTGAAAAGTTCTTACCTGGGCAAAGGGTGTGGTTCTTATGTTGCAGCTTGTGGGTAGTGACTGCTGAGGAATCCAGGGAACAGCGCCTCATCAAGTGCCTGACTAAGCCCTCAAGTGCATCCATTTGTTTGGGGGACGGGGTTTGTTTTTCAAAATTTCCGATCAGGCAGATGCCAATGTAGATCTTGTTCCATTCTTCCATTTTCAGATGTCCCCCGTCCAATTGTTTTACCCATCGGTTGCCGATATGGATATCCCCGTCCCCCATCCCCTTACCGTTGCCGATCACGAAATGGTAGGCCAAGCCGTTTTCCATCCTCCTTTGGTTCTTGTGGAAGTTGTCCAGGGCTTTTGCGCTACCCACCTCCGTAGCGCTGTGGTGGATGACGACACCTTTCCACTTTGTGCCATTTACGTTGATTTTCCCCAATTCCTTCCTAATACTGGAGGGCAGTAGCGTGCTCTCCCTTTCTTCACCGCGCCATTGAGCTTTGCCGCCGGGAGGGATTTTGATCTTTTGCCCGATTTTGATGAGGCTGGGATCAGCGATTTTATTGTAATTACTCAGGGCTTTGGTGGTGGTGCCAAATCGTTGGGCGATTACCCCCAGGGAATCCCCTGTTTTCACTGTGTAGTTGGTTGCCCCGTCACTTGCGCCTGGGATCTCAAGCCTTTTTCCTGCCCTCAACATGTTTGGGTTCGAGAGCTTGTTGGCCTGGATGATCGACTCCTTGCTCACCCTATACTTCAGGGCAATCAAACTTAATGATTCCCCTTTTCTCACAATGTGGGTTTTTGCCGTGGAGGTAACCGGTGCCAGTAACGCCAATGCCAACGGCAGAATCCATGTGCCCGACTTTGCCTTCATTCGTGAAACCCCTTCTGTTTCCATTATTTCATGCCTCTCAATTCCATTCCTTCCAATCAAGGTTATTTGGACAAATCACGGGAAAATTCGTCAACCCTGAACGCCTGCCCGTTCATTTTTATAAAAAACTTTGAACTGATTTCCCCTTCCTTCCGTCCTGTAAACCGAAACTTTACTAAAATTTTTTCAATCGAGTTTGTTGTTTGTAGAAAGCCGTCTGTTGTGCAGGCGGCTTTTCTGTTTTCCGGGCTTGGGTGCGCCGTACGATATTTTTACCGTTTACATAGATTGGATCCTTTTCCAGATTCACCCCAAATCCATGGGGTGCCAGAGCGAATTCGCATAGCATCCCCCAAAGCAACCCCCCCGAACACGATTACAAAATGAGCAAGTTTAAACTCCACAATGCCATGTGGCCCGGCCTTGTTGGCAAGGGAACTGACGAAGGCCAGGAGCCGCCGATTAGCCTTGAGAGAATGCTGGATCTGAGTGCCGCGGCTGAGGTCGATGGCCAGAAGTTCGATGGCATTGATTATTTCCTTTTCCTGCCCCACACCGACCCCCAGGCCAGCGATGACGAACTGAAGGGCATCGCCGATCTGATTGCTGGCAAGGGGTTTGACATTGGTTCCCTGGTTGCTCCTGTTTGGCCCGGCACGGTCGGAGATTCCGCCATGGGATCCCGTGAGCAGCGAGACAAGTTCTTGGAAGCCGTCAAGATGGCTTGCCGTATCGCCAAGGTCTTCAATGACCATGGTGCCCGCAAAGGCGGGGTGATCCGGATTGATTCGGCTGAGTTCGGGGTCAACAAATGGCGTGAGGATCCGGTCGCCAATACGGCCACGATCGTAGAAACCTTCAAGGAAGCCGCTAAAATCGCCGCCGACCATGGCGAGCGCCTTGCCGCTGAAGGCGAGATCTGTTGGGCGGGCATGCACAGTTGGAAGGACATGCTCGATATCCTGGAAGGTGTCGGGATGCCCGAAACCCTCGGGTTCCAGGCCGACCTTGCCCATACCTACCTTTATCTCTTGGGGTACAACGCCCCCGAGCATGCGTTGGTCAAGGAAGGCTACACGGAGGAAGAATTCTGGCCTGCCTATGAACAAATGACCGACAAGTTGCGCCCATGGACGATCGATTTCCATGTCGCCCAAAACGACGGCCAGGTCCATGGTGCCGGTTCCCATGACAAAACTGGCAAGCACTGCCCGGCGGATGACCCTAACGGCAAACTAGACATCACCCGTTGTGCCCAATACTGGCTCAAGGATGCAGGATCCCGTGGCATCAAGCACATCTGTTGGGATGGCTGCATGTTCCCCAACGCCACTTTGGAGAATCCTGGCACTTGGAACACGATCCTGAAGGCCATGATAGATGTCCGGGACGCAATGTGACTCTGGTTCTCATAGCCTTATGATATTTGCCCGGCATAGGTCCTGTACCTATGCCGGGTTTCTATTTCAAATATAGCGATGGAAAGTATTTTGGTAACAGGATGCACGGGTTGCATCGGAATGTCTGTATTACGGTATCTGGCAGGAAAGACGGACGCAAAAATCGTTGGGTTTTCAAGGAATCCCCCCGCCTTCCCTCCGCCTGGGGATTTTGAATTCATAGCGGGGGACGTCACTGATGCCTGCAAGCTCACTGAGGTCCTTCGTACAATCAGTCCCCAGAGGATCATCCATCTTGCCGGGCTCCAGACACCGGATTGCCAGTCCACACCGTTTCGGGGCATGAATGTGAACATGGTCTCCACTGCCAAAATGTTTGAAATCGTGGCAAAGGAACTGCCTGGATTGGTCAGGTTTGTGTTTGCAAGTTCCGTTGCTGTCCATGGGCCTAGGGCAGCGCATCCGCAACCAAAGTTGGGGAGTGATGCCCTCTTTTGCCCCTCCAGCCTCTACGCTTTCTGGAAAATAGCCGGGGAAGGCGCAGCCCAGGCATTCCATATGGAAACGAAAGTCCCAACGGTCTCATTACGGTTGGCTACGACTTATGGGCCGGGACGGGACAGGGGAATGACATCCGCCCCTACCACCGCACTCAAATCCGTTGTCCTTGGGGAGGACTTTGAAATCCCCTATTCCGGCCAGGAGCATTACCATTTTGTGGATGATGTGGGTGCGGGTTTCGCCCTTGCCGCAGTAGCCCCTTTCGAGGGTTACGGTGTGTTCCACCTACCTGGGGAGACATTTCCCATCCAGCATTTTTGCGATACTGTAAACCAAGTGGCCCAAGGGATCCCTGGATTGGATGCACCAGGGAAAGCTATGATAAAGGAAGGAGCTCCGGTCGTTCCTTTTGCAAGTGACCTGGACCATGCAGCTACCATCCGTGCCTTCCCTGGGATGCCATTGACTCCGCTTGGAACAGGGATCCGGAAATCCCTTGAAATTTACTTGGAAAAGCGGGATTCCGAAGTGCATGGCGGGGTGACACCCAACTTTATGGTAGGCCTGGAATGAACCGAGTGTACATAACCGGTGTCGGCTTTGTCACCAGTATCGGGCACGGTTGGGAATCCGTATCGGGATCCTTGCGGTCATTGCGGTCCGGGATTGGTTTGCACCCCGAACTCCAGGGACAGGATTCGCCTGTGAAGGTAGCAGGTTGCTTGGACGGTTTTGACACTTCGTCCATGGATCCTGAGGATTGGACTTATCCGGAAGGGTATCGTGTCGGCCGCGCGGTGCTCCGGAGCTTTTCCCCCCATGTGATGTATGCCTGGTGTGCCATGCAGGATGCAATCCGGTCCGCGGGGTTGCAGCCTGGGGACATTTCCAATCCCGACACCGGGATTTATACTGCCTCCGGAGGCTCGATGAGCCGGATCCATCGGCACTTCCAAAAGATGGAGGAGCGTGGGGTGATGGCTTGTAATCCCATGGCCATTGTCGCCTCCATACCGGGGACGCTCTCCTTTAATTTGGTTTCAGCCCATAAGATCCAAGGCTTTTCCTGTGGCCAAGCCTCAGCTTGTGCCTCGTCTGGGCATTCCCTTGGATTTGCTTTTGACGAAATCCGCAGGGGAAGGCAAACGCGGATGTTTGTTGTCGGGGCAGAAGATTGCGATTTCCATAGCATTGTCCCGTTTTGTGGGATGCGGGCCTTGTCCCTTGAGTCTGATCCGTCTGTTGCATCCCGTCCTTTTGACAAAACCAGGCAAGGGTTTGTCAGCACTGGCGGGGCGACTGTGCTGGTATTGGAGAGCGGATCCGCCGTGGAGGGCAGGGGAGTGGAGCCGATTTGTGAATTAGTCGGATGGGGGCAGTCCTCCGATGGCCACAATGTCGCCATCTCGCATCCGGAAGGCCTCGGCTTGGCCAGGGCAATGGATTTGGCGATCAAGGATGCAGGCTTGGAGCCTTCCCAAATCGGTTACATCAATGCCCATGCCACCGGTACACCAATCGGGGACACGTCTGAAATCCGTGCGGTACGGAAGGTCTTTGGCCCTGCCGCAAGTTCTATCCCCATTAGTAGCACCAAGGCGCTGACGGGCCATGGTTTATCCTTATCCAGTGCAATGGAGGCCGGTTTTTGTAGCCTTTGCCTTAAGGAGGGGTTCATCCCTGGATCTGCTAACATCAGCGAACTCGATCCCGAGGCCCAAGGGCTTGAAATCATAACCCGGTCTAAAGATGCCGCCCTGGAATATATCCTCTCCAACAGTAGCGGTTTCGGTGGTGCAAACGTCTCGATCGTGTTGAAAAGGGTCTAAACCCGGGTACTCAGTTTACCCCGCAGTCCAGCATCGGTTTCATGACTTCCTGGTTTTCTGCGTCTGTAAATGCCTGGATGCCGTCAGCCAACGGGTAAACCTTTGTAAGGTCAGAAACCGGAACAACTCCGCAGGAAAGGAGTTCCATTGCCTTTTGATAACTCGATGGCGCGGAGCCGTAGCTGGTCCGGATTGCAATCTGCTTCCGGACGAACTGGGTCATATCCATGGTCACATCCTGGCCGTACAAAGCCACGACAGTTACCTTGCCATCCGTCCGAACAGATTTCCACGACCCAGCCAATGCATTCCCCGCGCCGGATGCCTCTACCAGCGCATCGGCCTCACTACCGAAAATTCCCTTTGCTTGAAGGTCCAGGGAGGGGCACCCCTCGCCGACTTTTGCTGTTGGGAACCCTACTTTCCGTGCGGCGGGAAGCCTTGCTTTTTCGTCTGCTTCCGTGCCCGAGACAAGGACATTCGCGCCCTTGTGCCTTGCAACGATCGCGCAAAGCATCCCGATGATGCCCGGCCCGGATACCACTACGTTATCCCCTGGGCCAATATCCGAACAGTTTGTAATGCAATGGTCGGCTACGGAGAGCGGCTCCGTCAGTGCTGCCGAAACCATTTCCAGACCATCCGGCAAAGGAAGCAAGAACCGCTGGTCCACCAAAACATATTCGGCCATGCCTCCGTCCAAGTGTAGGCCTTGTACCCGCCTTGAAGGGGATAGTTGTGGCCAACCAGCCTTCACGTAGCGGCATTCCGGGTCCATAGCTTGGATTGCCACCATGGTCGCCCTGTCATCCGGTTTCCAGGCTTCGGCCCCGCTTCCTGTGGAGACCACTGTCCCTGACCACTCATGACCGAAGGTTACTTTTGGCAGGACGCTTTCGTACCCTGCATGGTTTAAATATGCATGGAGGTCCGACCCGCAAATCCCGCAATAGGACACCTTTAGCAAGACTTCGCCGATGCCGGGCTCGGGTCTGGCAACTTCTTCGATCCTTGCGGCTCTCGGGGATTTCTCAAAACGGCGTAGGGCTTTCATTGGATGGTCGGTCAATTGGAAAAACATTCCCTTCGTATGAAAAACTTGAACAAAGGGAGCACATGTCGCTCTATAACTACCTACCAGAAATTTTCGGCTACCCCAAAGCCATTTTTTCCATCCCCAAGCAAAAAATGAATTTGCCCTCCAAAGTCCTCCTGTGCCCACTGCTTCCGATCCTCCTCCTTGCATTCTCCGCCCCACTCCCCGGCCATGCCCAACAGAATGGGAATAAGGAAGACCCTGCCCTTGATTTGTATTACAGCGCTAATGGCTTGTACAACCGGCGGCTCTACGAACTAGCCATTGAGGAGTACAAGAAATTCCTGTCAAAGTACAAAAACCATGAAAAGTCGACTGACGCCCGGTTGGGGTATGCCCTCAGCCTCTACACTGTCGGTAAAAAGGAAGAAGCTATTCCAGAACTAAGAAAGCTGGCCTTGGACAACAGGGTAAACAGGCTTGCTCCTGTCCACAACATCCTTGGCCATTGCCTGTTGTCAAAACAGGATTACCCAGAGGCTGAAAAAGCGTTCGGATGGTCCATCCAGAACCGCCCTGAAAAACCTGTCAAAGAGGACGCCTTGACAGGGGTTTGCGAAGCCCTCTACAGGCAAAAAAAATGGGAGGAATTGGGCCGGGCTGCGAAACAATTGGGACAGCTTGCCCCTGACTCTACGAATTTAGCCCGTGTCAGTTACCAAGGCGCCCTTGGATTGTTTGAATTGAAGGACTTTGATGGAGCCCTACAATTACTAGGCCCGCTTACCAGGAACCTGGAAAAAAATCCCCTTGCCCAACACACAATTTACCTTGCTGCGGAGTGTTACCGAGAAAAAGAGGATTATGACCGCGCATCCAGCGCATATTCCGATGCCATTAACAAGCACGAAGGCCCCTTCGCAGAGCAAGCACTATACAGGCTTGGTTTCGTACGATTTTTAGACAAAGATTTCAAAGGCGCATCCAGGCACCTTTCTGAATTTCAGAAAAAGCATCCTGGAAGCGATATGCTTCCCCAGGCGAGTTTGTACCTTGGGCGGGCACTTTACGAGACCAAGGAATACTCCCAGGCACGCAGCGAATTCCAGAAGCTCACAAGTAACCAGGAATTGCTATCGGAAGCAACCTTTTGGATTGGCCGTACTTATTACAGCGAGGGGAACCAAGAGCAAGTCGAGCAAACCCTTTCTGCAAACCTCTCCGCACACCTATCTTCCCCCCTTTATCCCGACATCCTGTTCGACCTTTCCACTGCCCTCCTTAAACTGGAAAAATACAAGGAAGCCGGGCCAATGTTCCAGCGATCCTACAAAGCTGCCCCCGAGGGATCCCATGCGGCGGATTCGCTTTGGCTCCAGTCCTTTTGTTTGCACCAGTCCAAGGACTATAAAGCAAGCGATGAAGCATGCCAGCAATTCCTGTCCAGGCACGTTGGTCATTCGAGTGTGGCAGACGCCAGTTTTTTGCATGCGGAGAACCTCTTCTTTCTCGGTGAAAATGAACCAAGTGTCAGGGCATACCGGGATTTCCTCCAAAGGAACGCTCAGCATGGTCAAGCACCCGTCGCTACATTCCGGATTGCGCAGTGCCAATACCAATCGAAGGATTATGCGGAAGTCCTCCGAACGCTCCAGCCCCTCCTTGCCAATGGGCAAGGTAAAAACCCTGCATTAGAGCAGCTCTTTTTCCTCGCGGCTGACAGTGCCTTTGCAACGGAAGATTGGGATAAGGCAGCCGTGCACTTCCAACAGTTCCTCCAGCAGCACCCCCAATCTCCTAATGCCGAGATTGCTTGGTTTAAGAAAACCCTTGCGCAATTGCGCCTGGATGATCCCCGGCAAGCTTCCGGATCCCTCACCCAGTTGGTGAGGACGAAACCGGACTCCAGGCATATCCCCCATGCTCAGGTCGAGTTGGGTCTCCATCATTTCAAGGCCAAGGAATATTCAGAGGCAATGTCCTATTTGTCCAAGATTCCAGGCGGGTCCGAGCATTATCCGTTGGCTCTCTATTACATGGGATATTCCTCCCTGGAAAAGGGGGACAAGCAAGCGGCGGACCAGCACTTCTTGAAGATTGCCCAGGGCTATCCAAAGCACGAGCGTGCCCCGGATGCGAACTTGCAACATGCCTTATTCCTGATCGGGAACGAAAAATATTCCGAAGCGTCCCCTGTTCTTTCCATGCTTGTGCAACAATTCGGTAGCCATTCTAAGGCGGACCAGTTCAATTACCAACTCGGTGTATCACTGGCGCGGCAGCAAAAATGGACCCAGGCCACTCCTTTCTTCCAAAAAGTGGTTTCCGGTTTTCCCAAGTCCCAGCTTTGTGACCAGTCTCTGTACGAGTTGGCCTGGTGTGAGAAATCCCAGGACAATCCCTCCGGTGCGGCCAAACATTACGAGACCCTTCTTAACCAATATCCGGATAGTAAGTTCCTCTTGGATGTTGCTTTGGAGTTGTCCGAGATCGAATTCCAGGGCGGGGAATATGCAAAAGCTGGCCAACGCCTATCCCAAACCCTTCCGAAAGTTGACCGGCCCGATCTCAAACAGAGGATCCTCTACCGTTTGGGGTGGTGCCAATTTAAACAGGAGGACTATGCGAACTCCGCCAAACAGTTTGAAATGCTTTTGCAGGAAAATCCGGACTTCGACAATGCCCTTACTGCTGCATACCAAGCAGGGGAA
>JAYPDO010000038.1:0-15054 GCA_038125285.1 Opitutia bacterium | reverse complement strand
CTGCAACTGAAGGACCATTCCCAGTCTGCCAAGAACTTCGGGTTGGCGGTCAAGGCTGGGAAAAAGGGGGAGACTCTCCATGAGCAAGGTTCCCTTCGTTATGCTGAAACCCTTGGCTTGGCGGGCAATTGGTCAGACTCCCACCGCACTTACCAGCAATTCCTGACCCAATATCCTGGGAGTGAGTTTGCTAACAAAGCCAGGTTCGGCCTCGGTTGGTCATTGGAAAACCAAAAGCAGTGGGGCCAAGCCATCGCTGCGTACCAAAAAGTGCTCGACCTCGGTGGGAAGGACGAATCCACAGCCCGGTGCCAACTCCAATTGGGGGAATGCCACTTCAACCAAGGTAAATACAAGGAGTCCATCCCTGAATTCCTGAAGGTCAGGATCAATTTCAATTATCCTGACCTCAGCGCGGTAGCCCTTCTCGAGATGGGGCGTGCATTGGAAGAATCCGGGCAGCCAGCGGAAGCGAAGGATACCTATGGGGAGTTGGTTGCTGAGTTTCCAGATTCTACCCCGGCTACGGTAGCAAGGCAAAGGCTTTCCCAGATCGTGGTTCCCTCCAAATGATCGAAGAAAAACAACCATAAAAGGCAAATATATCGATGCAAAAGGCATTCTTTTTATACCCCCTCTTTCTGTGTTCCCCTCTGTTCCTCCTCGCCCAAGGGGATCCTTCAGGGGCATCCCCTTCTCAGGGGCCGGAGAACCTTCTCGAACTCCTGGTAATGGGAGGCGAGATGATGATCCCAATCCTGGTGTGTTCTGTCATCGCGCTCACTGTGACGATCGAACGGTTGGTCAACCTCCAACGGGCAAGGGTCATTCCTATCAACTTTGCCGCTGACTTGCACCGTGCGCTTGGCTCCGACAAGTCCAATCCCAATGTCGAAGAGGGGATCAAGTTTTGCGAGCGCAACCAGTCTGTCATGGCTCACATTTTCAAACCAGCAATCCAGAAGATTGAACACGGGGAAGAAGTGATCCAAAAGACGATCGAAGATGCTGGGATGCGCGAGGTAGGCAGGCTCAAGCGGAAGCTCCGCCCCCTTTCCTCGATTGCCACCGTTGCTCCCTTGCTTGGCCTTCTTGGGACAGTCTATGGGATGATCGAGGCGTTCCAAGCCGCCTCCAAAGTTGGGTCAGGGAAGTCGGATACCTTGGCCGAAGGCATATACGTCGCACTGGTCACCACTGCCGCGGGGCTGACCCTTGCCATCCCTGTCCTTATCATCCACCAATTGTTGAGTGGGAAAGTGGACGCCTTGGTTGATGAAATCGACCAGTCCGCAACGGATTTCCTGGATGCCCACACTTTGCATTCCAAGACCTGAACCCAACCGGCAAGGCTGACCCATGCGGATTCCCCGGGTAGAACAAGGAGAAGAAAACGTCATCAACATCTCGTCCCTATTGGATGTCATGTTTATCCTGATTATCTTCTTCCTCGCCACGGCCACGTTCACGGAGGAGGAACGTGACATCCAGGTGAACCTACCCCAAAGCGGTGCGGCAAAGGGGATAACGCAGGGGCCGAAGATGATTATCATAAACGTGCGACAGGATGGTTCCTACCAAATCGCCCGGGAAAGCATGGATCTCGCCAAGCTCCGGGAGACCCTTGTCGCGGCAGTTGGGGAAAATCCAGAGCAGAAAGTTTTGGTGAGGGGGGACAAGAATGCCTTGCACGGACATGTCGCCAATGCCTTGTCCCTTTGTAAGGAAGTCGGGATCCACAAGGCCAATATCGGATTTGAATCCAAGCCTGTGCCCTGACCATCCTGTTTGACTGCTTAAATCCCTGTGCCCGCCACCTCTGATAGACCCACTAAGAATTACCGACCTGCTTTGTTAGCTGGAGGGGGAGTCTTTGGTGTAATCCTGCTGGGCATGTTCATCGCAGGAAACACACGGAAGGAATTTTACACTGATGGACACGGGATCCGGCAGTTTACTCCTGATGCAAGGACACGCCAGATCCTTTGGGAGCCAGCGGTGCATTTGTCCGGCTTCGAGGAGTTTGAAGACGAAATGTATGACCCGGCCTTTGGTGCGGACGGGGCAACCCTGGTCCTCAACCAGGGACGACCCGGCAAGTCCGGTGGCGCGGATCTGCACATCACACGGAACCCTACCGGGGATGGATGGCAGAAACCTGTCCCGATGGGTAAGCTGAACTCAATGGCCAACGATATCGGGGCACACCTTTCCGCCGATGGCCGCCATTTGGTTTTTTCCTCCGACCGAGAAGGCGGGTCAGGGGGCTACGACATCTGGTACTCCAGGTTAACTGCGGAAGGGGAGTGGGAAGTGCCGGTAAATGCAGGGCCGGAGGTAAACTCCCCATTCAATGAATACGACCCGGCTTACGACCCTTACCATGACACTTTGTATTTTGCGTCCAACCGCCCTAAACGGGATCTTACCAAAGAGGAGAAAGACGCATGGTTAGCAACCCAGCGGGAGCTTGTTTTCAAGTCCGATTACGACATTTTCAGTGCCAACCGTGTACCTGCATCGGATTCCGGTTCATTGGAATCGATGCCGGACCAACCGCTCTTTATGGAATGCAAGCGGGTCAATGCCCTCAATTCAGTTGCCGACGAAGGCCAGATCACCCTTACGCCCCGTGGGGATATCCTGTATTTCTCTTCTGACCGGGATGGGGGCTTTGGTGGGTTTGATATATACCGGGTCCGAATCCACAATGGCCAATTCCGTGAAATTGATAACATTGGCGCCCCGGTCAATTCGGGCAGCCATGAGATGGATCCTACCCTGACCGACCATGGCTATGTCCTGGTGTTTAGTTCCAATCGGCCTATCCACCACACCTTGCCTTCCGGGTCTGAAGGTGATTCTGGACAGGTGGGGGTCGCTTCCTCTGGGGAGCCAGTTGTTTCTGCACGGTTCACACTGTACCAGAGTACTTCCCGAGAGGTTTTCATCGAAGTCGAACCAAGCCTCCTAAGCACTATCTTTGACGGGTTGTGGAAGTATATTTGGTGGTTCCTCCTGGCCTTGGCTGCATTCGGCATAATCCTCTACCTGTTGCACCTGCTCCGCCGGAAGGACATCGACATGGGAGTGACAACCAAATGCCTGCTGGCTTCAGTACTTGCCCATGCTGTACTGGCTTTCCTGCTCAGCCTTTGGTTTATCACCTACAAGATTTTGGAAGAAGCGACCGATCCGCTCCTTGAGGCGAACTTGGACACTGATAACCTTGCTCAGGAGCAACTTGCCCTCGAAATCCGGGAGACCGTCACGGACATGGTGCCAGCCGTGGAAGAAGTAGTCCCCCTCAGGGCGGTTCGGCTCGATATGCCAATTCCTACAATAGAACCGATAGAATCCCCCGATATTGTGCCGCCCCCGGATGCATTTGTTATCGAGAGGCAACCTGTCCAATTTTCCCCGCCCATCCCTGAAAATGCCCCCCTGCCTGATCCTCTGCCCACCCTCGCCCAACCCGAGGTCGAGCCGATTGACGAAATCAAGCCTTTGGCCGCATCCCCAATTCCTTTCCAAATGGAAAATAACCGGAAATTGGCCGCTCCCTCGCCTGAGGCCCAACTCCAGAATCCCCTTACTTCCCAGAACTTGCTAAAGTCCCAAGTCCCGACGATTCCCCAAACTACCCCCGACACCCCCAGGCTGGAAGCAAATACCCAGGCCACCTTGGATTCAGCAACCGCTGCCCAAGCCAAACTTCCTCCTTTGTCTGCCCCATTGTTGCCAGACAATTTCACGCTTCCCAGCCAGGATTCGACCGATCTACCCAAACTTGCCCATAACCCTTCACCGGATGTCCGGCTTGAATCGACCCGTGGAATCCAGGCAGAAGAGCAACCTGAACTCCTTCCTGCCCAGCCCTCCCAAGAGCTTTCCCAATTCAAACCATCAGCCCAGGCTTCCCTTGCCCCCGCCCCGCCACATTCCATTGAAAAGCCTGTTACCCAGGAGCAAGTCCCGGCTTTGCCATCGACCCTCATTGCCATTGCCCCCGAACGTACTCGGCCAGACCTTTCCAAACCCAACCTGCCATCCCAACCAAGGCCCGATTTCCCCCGGCCCTTAGAACCTGTCGCTATGAAACTTGCCTTGGAGGCCACGCGCACTGTGGAGGCAGAATCCCAACCTGAACTCGAAGAGGCACAAACCACCCAGGCACTAACCAAAGCCCTGCCCAATCCTTCCAGTACCTCTGCTTCCCCTGCGGAAGCCCCGTCCCTGGATATCCCGTTGACCGAAGAAGGAATCCTCGCCAAACAGCACACCGACTTCGTCCCAGATACCCCGGCCCCCACTCGTCCCGAAGCTTCCCGCCCCGAACTTGCTTCCCAACCCATCCCCCTCCTTCCGGAAGTTTCCCGTCCCTCTAGTGTGGAGGTTGCTTTAGAAGTCAAGCGGAACCTCCAGGCACTTGAGGGTCCAAAGCTGCTGGAAGCCAAACCCTCTGCCCCTGATTCTCCAAAAATTACCCCCAACGAGGTAGCCTTGGATGCGAGACCGGAACAAACAGACCTGGATACGCCCGACACCGAGCCAAGCCCCCAGATCCCTTCCCCGGCAGTCGTCCAAACTGCGACCCCCGTCCTGAACAGCCCAAGCCCGGATCCCTCGCGACTCCCATCAACACCTCGTCCTGAACTTCCTATGGCATCCAGTCCAGGAGCCATCCTCCTTGCCCTAGATGCCTCCCGGAAAATTGAAGGACAGGAGAGTGTGAGATTGCAGGATGCCCAGCCGGATTCACCTACTTCCAGGCAAACAGGGACAACTGGCCAGCCAGCCCCCTTGTCCCCTGAGAAAACAAACCTGGGTTCCCCAGGTTCCGAGCCAGGCAGTATTGCTAAAACCCCGGCCTCCATGCCTGCGCCCGCCCCTGCCCAAAGTGCCCCTTCGCTGCCAGACCCCGGATTGCCATTGCAGCCCCTTGCCGAGCTTCCCGAAATTTCCCGTCCAATCTCCCTTCAATTGGAATTGGATTCCTCCCGGCCCCTCCTTGCGGAGAACCTTCCCACGCTCAAGGATGCGACGGATGGCCAAAAGATGACGAAGGCCACCCCCCTTGCCCTACCTGACATTCCAGCACCATCCCTTCCCCCTTTGGAACTTCTGCCGCTTCCCGGACTCCCGTCAAACGAAGTCCCCCAGACCGTATTGAAAGCCAACCTTCCAACCCTGGATGCCCCGGGCCTTCCTGCCTTGTCAGGGCCGGATACCTCCATTGCGGCACACTTGCCTACCATTGACCATGATCCCCGGCTCCTGTTGGAATCCCGGCCCGCCGAAGAAGAACCCTTCTTACTGCGCGACCCGGAAAAGCGGAAAAAAGTCCTCGATCGCCTCGGGGGTAACGAGGATACTGAAAAAGCCGTTGGACGGGCTCTGGACTGGTTTTCCCGGAACCAGGAACCGGACGGGCATTGGGACATCCAGAAACATGGTGGCCAGCGGGGGCACGACAACGCCGCAACATCCTTCGCCGTGCTCTGCTATTTCGGATGGGGGTTGAAACACAATGAGCCAGGGAAGTACCAGCACAACATCAACAAAGCCCTGGATTGGCTTATCCAACAACAAGATGAAGACGGAGGTTTCACCAACCGCCAACACAACGGGATGTACGACCATGGGGTCGCCTCCGTTGCCCTCGCGGAAGCTTATGGTTTGACAAAAGACCCCCGTCTTAGGGAACCCTTGGAAAAGGCGGTCGCTTTCATCATCAATGCCCAAAACCAAAATCATGGGGCTTGGGATTACAGGCCGGGTTCGACCCGCATTGATACATCTGTCTCTGGGTGGCAAATCATGGCTTTGCGTAGTGCAAGGATGGCTGGAATTGAAATCCCTGGCCTTCCTTTTGAACTTTCTGCCAAGTGGTTGGATTCTGTCGGTTCTGGCCAGAGGAGGGGGCTTTACGGATATGACCGTCGGAGTTTCAAAACCCATGCCATGGTGGCCACAGGGCTTTTCGCACAACAACTCCTGGGTCTTTCCCCGGAGGATCCCAGGATGAAGGAGTCCGTTCAACACCTGTCGCAAAATATGCCCAAGAAGCATGAACGTGATTTTTACTATTGGTACTACGCTTGCCTTGCCCTCTATCAACACCAAGGCTCGGTATGGGAGGAATGGAATGCCAGGATAAAACCTGTCTGGCTTGGGCTGCAGGAAGAGCATGGCCAGCATGCCGGGAGTTGGTCCCCTTCTGGCGGAAACCATATGGGCGACATGGGGCGTGTCATCACAACGGCACTGGCGACCCTGTCGTTGGAAGTTTATTACCGCTACCTTCCCCTTTACCAAACCCGTGCTGTAACCCTGACCATGCAAGAATGAAGACAAAACAATTCGTTTACCTCACTTTTCTCCTGCTTTCGACATTTGCCCAAACGGGTTGCCTGACCTACCATACCTCTTGGAAGAAGCCCCTGGTTACAAAAGAACCCGATCCCCTCGAAGGCCGTTGGAAAGGAACCTGGGTTAGCGACCAGAATGGGCACAAAGGGAAACTCAGGGCAGTGGCCACCCATGTAGGGGGTGACCAATACAGGTTCCAATTCGGTGCCACTTACATGATATTCCTCACCGCATCTTATGACGTTCAATTCACTATCACGAAGGACGGCGATAGCCACTTCCTAACCGGCGAACAGGAACTCCCTGGATATATGGGGGGGGTATATAAATATGAAGGAAAGATTGTGGACGGAGATTTTACCTCCAGTTACAGTTCGAAACTTGACCACGGGACATTCCGAATGGACAGGGTAGTGGAGTAGCAGGCACTGTTACCCAAAGTTGTCCTCTTGGCAAAAGCCCCGTACACAACTTTTTGACATATCTCACTTGTTCTGGGAGTCGGCGCGTTCTATCGCTTGCCTATGGTTGCAACCCTCAGGGTCGTCCATTGCCCTTCATTGGTGTTGTAATAGATCCGGTCGCCCGTGGCATTGAATACTGGGTGCGGGTGGTTGTGCCGCCAAGTCCTCGCTCCCTTCGAATTTCCGAAGATGTCGATGACAACGTAATTGTCCGCTTGTGTCGACCCGACCCCGATGGCCCAGTCCCCAGGTTTCCCAAGTTCACGTTTGGTCACGTCAGCATCCGTAACGAAGAGCTTGCCGTCTGGGGAGACGGAGGGATGGTCCGAGAAACATGCCGGGGCATGGCGTTTGCCTTTTCCTGTACGGATATCAAATCCGACGTTCCCCCTTTCGATAATCGTTTGGTTGTCAGGGAACCAGGCCGGGTGCCCCCAACGCTCGAAAAGGCGGACGAAATCCTTTTCCCCAAGATCATAGACAATTTTTCCCGCCCGGAAGCTGGCCTGTTTGCTTCGGTAGTCCGTACCTCCGCTTGGCCGGGACATCTTAAAAAAGACACGTTGGCCGTCCGGGCTCATCACGGGGAAAAAAATGGAGACGTCCTTGGTACCGAATTGCCGATCGATCCATTCCGGGTACTCTTTTAAGACGTCCAGAATGGTCACGACGGTCCGGATTTCCCCGGTCTCCACGTTCGCAAGTTCGAGGTCGCGGTGCTGACCCGGGTTCCAATGGCATCCATACAGCGGTATCCAGGGACTACCGGGAGTCCCGAAGCCGATCTGCCTGTCTTTTGCCATGACTTTGGATACCCCCGTTTCCAGGTTGTAGGCCAGGACTAGCCATCGTCCGTCCCTGCAATCATGGTACGCCACGGTCTTGCCGCCGTTGCACCATTGTTGGCAGGCTGCCCGGTGAGCGTCTTCCGCCGTGATGTTGTCCGCAATGACAGTCTCTTTTCCAGAACACCGCTCCTGGATGCGGATGTCGCCGGATTCCCCGTCTTGCGTCCCCGAGGTATAGTACACCACATGCTTTCCGTCCGGGCTTTCCGGGCAGGTGTTGAAATAGGAATGGATGACATGCCTGCCCTGATGAGCGGCGACTGGCTTGATCCGGACGTTTGACCCCCATGGGGCAAGGTCGTCGGGCAAGGTTTTGGCGATGGCGTTGGTGGAGAATGCCAGGAGACTTCCTGCAAAAAGGATTCGGTTCATGGATTTCCCGCGTTGAAAGTCATCATCCTTTGCCCTGGGCAGTCGTCAAGCCATACCATTGCCCTGGCAAGGGGGGTCAGGGTAATTCATGGATCGAGTTGTGCAGGATACGCTCTTCCCCACTCCCTAATTTCATCTTCACTTCCATACCCCAGGTGGGCTGGAGCGCTGGTATGTCCAGGATGGCTGTATTGCCACGGATAGCCACGTTTTTGACTTCCAGTTGGCGTTCGTTGTAATGCTTGGACCCGTAGTTCTTGGTCCGCTTCAAATCCCATGCTTTGACTTGGAAATCGCCTCCTTGCGGGAGCGGGTCGCTAAAGGTGATGACGTATTGGCCTTTGCGGGCTTCCGTCTTGATTGGCAAATAGGTGGGGTTGCCGGTCTTCCTGATCCGGAAAAAACCGCCGTCCTCTTGTTGCGAACCGGCCCATGCGAACATTCCTGCCACGTAAAGTTGGCCATTTTGTGGGTGAAACCGGCCCCTATGGGTGCCTGTCGGGAGTTTTCCTATCGGGAGCGGGGACATGCCGCCTTGAGCTTGGCCGGACGGGAGGATTTCGTGGGGGACGGTGTACAATTGGCCGTAGCCATAGCTGAGGTTCAGGAGGACGCCGTTGAGGGTGCCCCATTTGGCGTCCTTGGGTACCCACATGAGCTCGGCAGGGGAACGGTCAAAGGCGTTGGTGATCCAGCATAAGGGTTGTTCCATTGCGGAGTCGGCTTCGTCCGTCACGTCGTGGTAGCCGTACATGTTGCCATAAAAGCCACCCTTTCGGACATAGTTGATCCGGTTTTTTGGGTTCCAGTGGCCCTCTTGGTCGGTCACGATCCATGTGCCGTCCGGGTTCAGGCAAACGCCATTGGCCGCCCGGAAGCCCCTAGCCAGGATTTCGCTTTCTTTCCCGTCCGGGCTGACCCGGATCAGCGTGCCATGGTGGGGGACGACGGCGACTTTGGCGTGGCGGGCGGATTTAGCGTAGTAGAAGTTGCCTTTATCATCGGTTTGCAGTCCCATGGCGAATTCGTGGAAGTGCTCGGTGACCTGGGCGTGGTTGTTAAAGCATTCCACGTAATCGGTCTCCATGTCACCGTTGAAGTCGTGGAGTTTGGCAATTTGGTCCCGGCAGGTGATGTAGATGTGCCCGTCCACAATTTTGAGGCCGAGTGGCTGAAAAAGCCCTGAACAAATACGCCGCCAGGTGATTTTTTTGAGGTTCCCAGCAACGCCGTCGACCAACCACACATCCCCGTTCCAGGTGCAGACCGCTGCCCTGTCCGGGTTGTCCGGGAAAAAGTCGAATCCGCCAAGGCGCATCCAGGATTCCCACGGGTTTTCCGACTTGTTGGGGACAGGGATCGTATCGATGGCGAAAGCCCCGGAACTGTCTCCCTGTACCCCTTCCAATTGGATGGATTTCTTACCGAACCTGGGTGGGCCACCTTTGGCCAAGTGTGCCAAGTCCGCTGGGTTTGCAAGGAGTCCGCCCACCACTTCTTTCCCTGCCATGGAGAAGGACACCAGGATCTTTGCCGGGGTGGAGCACGCCGGAATTTCCAGGATGATATTTTTACCGTTCCTAGCCAGTTTGACCCCTTCTGGGGCTTTTAAAACAACATGGAGTCCATTAACGTCCGGGGCGAGCTTGGTCACCAGTGCGTGGGGGGACTTGCCAACATTGAACGTGCGGGTGAAAACCGAAGCGGCACCATAATGGATGTATCCCGGTTGTTCCAGGATGTCCGCTTCGCCAACCCTGTAATGGATGACCGGGACATCATTCCCGTGGTAGTAGGTGCCTAAATAGCGGATCCATTCCGCCGGGAGCGGGCCGTATTTCCTGCCATCCCTTCCGACTAGCCGGACGTCCTCCCATCCTCCTGTTACAGGATTTTCCCAGGCTGGGGCGTCCTCCGTGAAGAAGAGTTTGTCTCCGGTTATGCTGGTGTGAGTCCCGTGGGATCCATCAAACGCAATCCCCTTCCAATCGACAAAATTCCCTGAATAGGCCGCTGCGACCCTCATGGTGTCGTGTTCGTAAAGCATCCATGCATTCCCTTTTGATACACCTCCCTGGCCGGAATCCAGCCGTAAGTTGATCCCTTTTTGTGCGATGTTCGGACTTTCATTGTCCCCGCCGACTTGGTAAGTCAACATTAGTGCCGGCCCGAAATCCATCTTCTCGTAGGGTTTCACAGGTTCCTTGGGTTTCGGGGTCTCCACAGTCTCTAAACCCAGGGGCAATCCGGCCAGATAACCGGAGCTAACGTTGAAATATTGGCCGGGATTGTGCGGTTTGACGAAGGTTTCCCGGATATAGTGGATGACTGCGTACTTTTCCTCGTCCGTGTACTGGGGGAGAGGGATCATGAGCCCGTACCCTTTTTGCAGCGTCTGGTACATCCTGTAAGGGTCGGAGCCATTCTTGAACACCCCCTGGTGGTACTTGAGGGCGGTCGGAAGGGTACCTTCTTGTTCCGGGGTCCCGTGGCAGGTGATGCAGAGGTGGGTGTAGATTTGTTTCCCTTTCTCCAATGCTTCCTTTCCCCAGGATGCGACCAGCTTGGCATGGGATGCGGTTTCCAGGGGTTGTACCCAGGCGTCGCGGATCTCGAACCCATCCTCCGCTTCCAGAGTGAGCCTGGACGGAATGCCTTGTATCCCCAACCCTTGGAAAGTTTCAACCGGTGTGGCTGGGGAAGGCTTTTTTCCATTGCCTGTTCCATCCGGTTGCCAGTCCAGCGCAGCTTTTGTGCCACCTCCGCCCCAGATTTTGTCCAGGTCCTTTCCAACCAAGGCCACCGGCCAATACCGCATACTCGCCACGGCACAACCTTTGAGGGATCCGCCGAAGTCCTTCCCGGCCGAGCCCAATTTGAAGACAAAATCCTCCCGGTCCTTCGCGGTAAACCCTTTCCTTCCGGCCAGTTTCTCCTTGTCCAGGAAAACCTCCGTGTCCCCGTCCTTGCATACCACGACCGCTTCATGGGAGTTACCGTCCCTGATATCGGGCTTGGTTTTGAGTGCCCCGACCCAGCCGATGTCGTATACGAGCCTCCCGTTCCGCATGAACAAAGCCTTCGCATCCTGGCTCCACGCCCCCTTCCCGGCCCTGCACTTTGAGAACAGCGTCCCATTTGCATCCTTCGATGCCGTAAATTGTACGTAGGCCGTGAAGTCCCCCCCAAGGCTTAGGGTCTTGTCCTCTGACTCGAAATGGATGCCTTCCGTCCCTTGCGCTAAGGGAGCGGCCAACTCTTCTTCCATTACCACCTCGCCATCCAGTTTTGCCCGTACAATCCCGGCCTTCCTTGGAAGTTGTTCGTAAACCAGTTCCAAGCCATGCCGTCCGGACGGCAAATTCAATTTTCTGTCTTCCCCAATTACTAACCTCCCGGCCTGCGTGCTGCCATACTCCATTACCAGTCGGAAGTTGGCCAGGGGTTCCGTTTGGTTCGAGCCGTTTTGAAACACCGGGAAACGGGTCTCCACCGCTTGCTTGGCCGGTATGTAGAGGACTTGGGCGCTAAGGTTTGTTGTTCCTGCCAAAAACAGCAGGGCGAGGGAAGGGATCAGTTGCTTCATTATTAGTTTGCCGCCTAGGCAACCAATCAGGACAGGATTTTCAAGTCCAACCCGGAAAACCTAATTGTGCCTCCCATACAAGTTGGGATCACTTCGGCATCCCGATCCGTAACGGCAAACCTTCCTCGAACTCCGCCAGCTTCTCCCGGTTCTTCAGTTCGCACTCCCAGACCACCACTACATTCCAGCCCAATTCCCCCAACTCCGCCTCGTTCTTGGCGTCCCGTGCCTTGTTCCTACCGATTTTCTTCTCCCAGAATTCTGTCCTCGACTTGGGGATGTGGGATGTCCGGCAACTTTCATGCCCGTGCCAGAAACAACCATGTACGAAGACCACGGTGTTGTATTTTGGCAGGACGACATCCGGGCTGCCAGGCAGCTTCTTGTTCTTCGGCCCGTTGACGGTGAACCGGTAACCCAAACCATGCAGGATTTTTCGCACCAGCAGCTCCGGCTTGGTATTGGAGGAGCGGATGCGCGACATGATGTAGCTGCGCTGCGCTTCTGATACGATGTCTGCCATGGCGAAGCCTAATGTGGGGAAGGGCCGGAGCATTGGCAACCCCAAGCACTTCCTCGATCCCTTTGCCCCCACGAAATTTTGTGTGAAAATTCTGTTGTTGGGATTCAGGGAAGTTTCATTCTCCGCCAGTTTTCCAAATCCATCTCCACCCAATGGAACTGCATTCTATCGAGAACAACCCCGAGTACATCAAGCTGCAGACCGAGTTGGTCTGGCTTCAGCAATCCCTGATTAATAGGAGCGGACGCTTGCTGATCATTTTCGAGGGCCGGGATACCGCCGGCAAAGGAGGGGCGATCATGCGGTTTGTCCGGTTCATCAACCCAAGGCATTACAGGATCGTCGCTTTGTCCAAGCCGACCATAGAAGAGACCGGCCAATGGTATTTCCAACGCTACATAAAAAACCTTCCCAATCCGGGGAATATCGCCTTTTTTGACCGCAGTTGGTACAACCGGGCTGTCGTGGAGCCGGTCATGGGCTTTTGTGACGAAGGGCAATACAAGCTATTCCTCAAGCAAGTCCTCCAGCTCGAAAATATGCTTATCGAGGATGGCCTGCCCATCATCAAGTTCTGGTTCTCTATCAAATGGAAAGAACAGAAGAAAAGGCTGGAGGAGAGGAAATCCAACCCCCTCAAACAATGGAAGCTCAGCACCACGGATATGAAGGCGCAGGAAAAGTGGGGGGATTTCACAAAATACAAGGAAGCCATGTTTGCGGAGACCTCCACTCCCGTCTGCCCTTGGGTCGTTGTCAAAGGGGATGACCGGGACATGGCCAGGATGGAGGCTATGCGCTATGTCCTGAACCAAATCGACTACGAACAAAAAGGTGAGACCGGCGTGCGGTTGGAGCCAGACCTTTCTGTGCTCCAGATCATGCTTTGACCCACTCCGTTCCGTGTCCACCTGGTGGGTCTTCCTGCTTGCCACCCAAAGTTTTCCTGGCAACCCTCCCGGCATGATCAAGCCCGCCATTCTGCTTTTGCTCCCGTTTTTCCACCTTATGGCCCATGGGGAAGGCGTGGGCGAGGGTTGTCAATTCCTTACCATTGGCGGCGGTTATTCCCCAGCCGGTAACCAAGTCTCCCTGGAAAAGAACGTCCTCTATTTCCAGCGGGTTCTTGAAGGTTCTGGCCTCTCCGGCGCACCCCACTCCATCTTCTTCGCAGACGGCAATTCCCCAGGGCGCGACTTGCAGTTTTATGACCCGGACTACGACCTCCCGGAACTCAACGAGTACCTTGCCCTCTTCAGCGGGAAATCCTCCGGGCTTTGGAACCAGTACCGCAGCCATTCCCTGAAGACCGACGGCCCCTCCAAAACCGGGATTGTCCGCAAATGGTTCAACGAAAAGGGAGCTGGCCTCAAGCCAGGTAAAGACCGTCTCCTCCTTTATTTCACCGGCCATGGCGGGCGAGGGGAGAAGAAGACTAAGGAAAACACGAAAATGTACCTCTGGCAGAACGACAGCCTCCGGGTCAACGAGTTGGTTGCCGAGTTGGACAAAATCCCTCCCGAAGTCCCTGTGACCCTGGTAATGGTACAATGCTTCAGCGGCGGTTTTAGCAACATCATCTTCAAGGAAGGCGACCCGGAAAAGGGATTGTCCGCCCATGCCCGCGCCGGGTTCTTCGCAACCCTCAGCTCACGGGTCGCGGCGGGATGCACCCCCGACATCGACGAGGCCAACTACCGTGAGTACAGCACCTATTTCTGGGAAGCCATTTACGGGGAGACCCGAATGGGTAAAAAGGTCTGCAAGCCAGATTACAACGGCGACGGGGTGACCTCCTTTTCCGAAGCCCATGCCTACACCATCCTCCATTCCCGCACGATCGACATCCCCGTCAAGACTAGCGACGCCTTCCTCAGCAAGTTCTCCGGCACCAAGCCCAAAGAAAAAGACCAGAAAATCGAAGGTTTGCTAACGGCGGACAGTCCCTATCCCAAGCTGCTCGAACTCGCCGGCGCCAACGAAAAAGCCATCCTGGAGGGCCTTTCAAAGGAACTCGGGGTGGAGGGGGACAACCGGGGGAAGGCCACTAGGGACCTCGCCTCCAAGTTCAAAGAGGAGAAGGACAAAATCAAGAAGGGGCAGGATAAGACCAAGGGGGAGTTGGATGGCATCGAGGGCGGGATGAAAGCATTTATCGAAGGTTTCTGGCCCGAAGCCTTTAGCCCTTTCCATCCCGCCACGACTAAGCTTTTGACTGGAAAAGATGGGGAAGAGTTGATTGCGAAAATTAAACGCCACCGTGATTTCGGGCGATACAATGAACTGGACGCAAAACTCCAGGACCTTGACGACCAGTCCCACGGGCAAGAACGCAAATGGGTCAAGTGCCAGCGTCTCCTCCGGGCGTTGGAAAACGTCGCCATGGAGGCAAACCTACCCAAGTTTTCTAATGATTGTACCCTTCTCGCCCGATACAAAGAACTTGTCGGGCTTGAGAACCAAACCCTCGCCGGAACCTTGCCATGAAAGCCATCCCCACTCTGCTGCTCTTCCTTACCCCCTTAGTCCAAATTTTCGCCGCCCCCTGTCCCCTCACTATCCGTTTCGGGCGTTGACTTCAGTACCACCCACGAATATTGGATGATCCTGCATGCCAATTACCAGCTCAGGATTGCAAAACAAAACGTGGCCGGGACATTGAAGCAAATTCCTGCGTTCCATGCAGCTTAGCGAAGGGGGCAAACTCTAAAACTTGTACCCCACGGCAAGAGGGAGTGCAAACACGTTCCAGGAAAATCTTTTTTATTGGGGGGTGCTGTGAAAAATCAAGGAACAGTGGATCGACCCCTTTTTGGCGAAGCCCTCTTGCACATGGAACAACA
Organism: Opitutia bacterium; assembly: GCA_038125285.1. Classification (GTDB taxonomy): domain Bacteria; phylum Verrucomicrobiota; class Verrucomicrobiia; order Opitutales; family JABJCN01; genus JAYPDO01. The sequence continues at coordinate 46 of JAYPDO010000038.1, read as the reverse complement.
CACACATCGGTTACACAAAACACCAACACATAGGTTACACTTTGGG
>JAYPDO010000037.1:26355-29045 GCA_038125285.1 Opitutia bacterium | reverse complement strand
GACCCACTCCCAATTGCCTTCTTGGTTTTCATCAGTCCCCCCGAGCCAGAATGTTTTCCCATCCAGGTTTTGGTTACCTATCGCGGAGACCATGGATTCCCATTCGTCTTGTGAGGTAAAAGTCGCCAGATATCCGCCTCTCGCCGCAGCGTCTGCCAAAGCGGCGGGCCAATCGCATCTGCTTTTGGTAACCAGCGTAAATCTGTCCCCCGTCTTGAAGACATTGTCTACATCCTGGGTTAGCAGGCTGCCGACCACGGCATCGTCGCCCGAGTTTTCCAGGACAGATTGTTTATCCAAAGTGAGGGAGTGGGGGGCATCATTCTTGTCAATGACTTGTATGGCCAGAGGGATGTCTGCGGATGCACTTTGTGAATCAGTAACCTGTATGACTAAGTGCAGTAACGGCGTCGTCTCATAATCGAAAGTGGCGACGGACTTGAGCAGGTTCCCCTTGAGGATAAACGCAGCCTTGTCCTTCCCCCCTACGATTTTGTAAGTGAACCGCTCTTTGGGGTCAGGGTCGATGCCGTTAATCTTTCCAATGGATGTGTTCTTTGGAAGGTTTTCGGCAATGGTAGAGTTGTCGATATCCAAGCCTGTGGGTAGATCGTTAACATTTAGGACCTCGATCCCGAAAGCTTCGACAAAGGTGAATCCTTTGGAGTCCCTTGCCTCCACGTGGATGGTCAGCAAGGGTTGGGTTTCGTGGTCGAAGACGGCAGCGCTGCGAAGGGAATTGTTCTTGAGGGTAAAGAGGGAATTGTCGTTGCCCCCGCCAGAAGGGTTGCCAACCAAGTGGAAAGTATGGCGGTCACGCGCATCCTGGTCCTGTGCGGTAAAGATACCGATTGGCTTGCCGGCCTTCACGTTTTCATCGATTTGGTTATTATCCAGGGTGATGGCAAAGGGAGCCTCCGGGGAATCCGTGGCACGGATAAATAGCTGTTGTTCGATGAAGAGGCCGGTTTCATCCGTCCCCCGAACACGCACCGAATACGTTTCGGATACTTCGAAATCGAGGGGTTCCTGGATTTGGAGGGTGTCCCAACGGATGGAGAAGTGTTTGTTATCCGTATCCCCAAACCCGGAAACCAGGGTAAAGGGGTCGGGGCCAGGGAGTTTCTTAAAATAAAAAGCACCGGCTTCCGCGATCTTTCCTGCCTTTGCCCGGGAAGCCCCAATGGCCAAATAATCGTCACCCAGCGAGATGCTTGCCCCCAGGAAAGCTCCGGGTGCCGGGGATGGCAGTTTGTATTCCAAGATGGATTTTGCATGAAATCCGTTTTCAAGGCGGAAGGCCTCCACGGCTCCGGAATCCAATGCCCCAGGGCTATCCGCCAATTCGGAGGAGACCAGGAGCAAGTCCCCTTTGACGGCGACGGTTTCCCCGAACCTGTCGTCCTCAGAAGGATTAACCCTGGTGAGGACTTGGGTATGGGTGGCGACGTTCCTGGCAAGTTGGAAGATGTGGACGGCACCAGCCCGCTTCGTACCTCCCGTGGCGGCATAGTGGGCACCAACGACCAGTACACCATCACCCAAGGACAGTGAGTTGCCAAAAGAGTCGCCAGCTTCAACCACAGGAGGGAGGATCTCCTGTTTGTGGATAAAATCCCCTTGCCGGCTGTACCCAAAAAGATGAACTGCTCCGGCAGCCGTCTGCCCCAAGGGACTGGAGCGGTTGGCGGAAACCACGAGGTTTTGGGCGGACAACGCGATCGATGCACCAAAGGAATCATCCCTCGACGGGACAGGGGCGGCGAGTTTCTGTTTGAAGGTAAGGGAAAGGCTCGGCTCCAAGTCGTACAAGTAGGCAGCACCGGAAAACTTCAAACCATCCGTATCCGCATCCGGGGCACCGATGGCCACCAAGTTGCCATAGCGGGCGACACTGTAACCAAAGGCATCATCAGCGTCGGTCTGTTGTTCGGTATGAACGGAGACGAGAGTAGCCTCCAAGGTTTCCATATCCAAAGAGTAGATGTGGACGGCTCCAACCGCAGCCTCCTTTCCGGCATCCTGGCCTGGCGCACCGACCATCAAAAGGCCATCGGACAAATGAACCGACCGGCCGAAACGCGCATCTTCCTGAGGTTGCTCCGGGGCAATCCGTACCGCAGGGGACAATTGCCCTTCCGCCAAGATTTTGTAAAGGTAAACGGCACCTGAGGAAGTGGCCGGGGATACCCCCTCCCCATGAGCACCGACCGCAAGTACCGCCCCGAAGATGGAGGAAGATTGCCCAAGATGCGCGGCGGCGGATTGGCCAAAGACCCCTTGGCCGAGTTGGTTGTCGGGGGGAAGCGCCCCGGTACTGGAGCTTACGTCAGGATCAATGAGGGAGAACACCCCTACGGGCGCCCCTTGGATAGCGGCTTCCTCGATGGTGTCATTGTCGATGACAATACCGACCGGAGCATCGGGTGCATCCGTCACCCTCAGGGGTATGGCCAATTCCAAACTTTCGTTTTTTGCATCGAGTACCTTGACCACGATTTCGAGGAATTCCTCCGTCTCAAAGTCGAACATGCGATCCGTGTAGAGGACGTTCCCCCTGATGTAGAAACTATTGGCATCAGCGCCGCCCGACACGGAAAAACGGTGCCGGTCGTTGGCGTCCGGATCCACAGCCGTCAAATACCCGACAATGCTGCGCCGGGGGGAATCCTCCGGGATTAGGTCGTTTT
>JAYPDO010000037.1:23687-26345 GCA_038125285.1 Opitutia bacterium | reverse complement strand
TGGGGGGGTCATTCATATCGAGCACCTGGACGGTGACCGACTGGACAAAGGTTTTCCCGTCCTTGTCCGTGGCTTCGACATAAACGGTGAGTTCCGTGGTTTCGTCATAATTTACCGGGGCATTGGAGTAGAGGATGTTGTCCTTGACGTAGAAGAGGCCGTTGTTGTTGGGCTCGGTGGGGGCGGTACCGGGCAGGGAAAAGGTGTGCTGTTCCTTGGCATCTTCGTCCTTGGCCGTAAACCCGCCGATTTCTGTGCCCTTTGGCATGTTTTCCGGGAGGGTGCCTTTGAGGAGGCTTATGGCGTAAGGGGCGTCCGGGGCATCCGTGACCAAGACTTGGAAATTCCTTTCGACACTGAGACCCCCTTCGTCCACGGCCTTGACGCGGATGTTGTGCTTCGACCGTTTTTCAAAATTGGAAGGTGTAGCAACTTGAAGGACTGACCCCTTAATTTGGAAATAAAGGTTCCCCTCAGCACCAGGGCCGTCCACCAAACTGTACGTGGCCTTGGTTGCCGTGCCAGGGTTACCAATATCGTCTGGGTCCACTAGGGAGAGGTTCCCAACCACGGTACCGGCTGGCTCGTTTTCAGCGAGGGTGGCATTGTCCAGGAGGATGTCGGTGGGGGCATCGTTGACATTGACGATCGTGATGTTGAAAGTCTTGTCGAAGGTTGCCTTGGCCAAGTCTGTTGCCCGAACGGTCACACTGGCGGAAGCATGGGTCTCCCGGTCGAGGGTTACGGCGGTAAGCAACCGGTTGCCTAATACTTTGAAAAACCCAACCGGCTCCCCGGAGATCACTTTGAACGTGTGGCTGTCCCCTGCGTCAGGATCCGAAGCCACCAAGGTACCGACCGGGCTGTCGGGCGGGAGGCTTTCGGCGATGGAGTCTTCGTCAATGTCCAAGCCAGTAGGGGCATCGTTGACATCTTGGATGGAGACCAGGATATCCTGCACAATGGTAAGGGAACTGCTGTCGGTAGCTTTAATCTTGAGGGCGTACTCTGATCCCTTTTCAAAGTCGAAACCCTGGGATGTGAACAGTGTCGTACCTTTGATGCTAAATCCCCCGCTGGATGGCAGGATTTCAAACCGGTGCGAATCGCCTGCATCTTCATCTTGGGCTGACAACTTGCCGATCGCCGTACCAAGGGGCTGGTTTTCCTTCACAAATGCCGGATCCAGAACGATGGAAGTCGGTTGGTCAGGCCCATCGACCAAGGTAAGGGCAAGGGCTTTTTCAAACACTTGCCCATCGGTGTCCTTGGCTTCAACCCGGATGGACAGGGTATCGCGGGATTCATAGTTCAGGAGCCCTGCGGCCAGGAGTTTGTCCCCGTTTATGGTGAACATTGCGTTGTCCTGGCTTCCTGTCCCTTGGACTAGAGTGAAGGCGGGGGGATTGCTCCCTGCACCACTGTCTTGGTCGACTGCGGAGAATGTGGCCAAGTGGGCACCGATTTTGGGGTTTTCAGGGAAAGAGCTTTTATCCAGGAGTATGTCGGTGGGAGGATCATTGGCATCGGCGACTTTGACAACCAGGTCTACCGACATGGCAAGGCCCCCGGCATCCTTTGCCTCGATGGTGACGGAGAGTTGGGGCTTGGTTTCAAAATCAAAAGGGGCTTTGGAAAGGAGTTGGTTCCCTTCAATCCGGAAAGAGGCTTGGTCCGCACCACCAACCAGGCGGAATGTATGGGAATCGCGGAAGTCCGGGTCTATGGGAATGAGGATCCCGGCAAGCGATCCCACAGGCTCGTTTTCAAGAATAGTATCGGGGACGAGCGCAATCCCTTCGGGAGCTTCGTTTATGTCTGTTACCTGGATGGTGAAACTTTGCGTGAAAGTGCGTATGTTGGAGTCGGTCACCTTAACCTCTACCGTAAGGGTTTTCCGCGTTTCAAAATCCAGGGGTAAAGCGGTGACGAGGGTGCCTTTGGAGATCGTGAAAAAGCTGGAATCGCTCCCCTCCCCGCCCACGACTAAGAAGGTATGACTATCGGAGGCGTCCTGGTCTACGGCGGTCAGGTTCCCGACAACAGTGCCTGCCTTTTGGTTTTCAGCCACGGAAAAACTGGAAAGGAGGATGCCAGTCGGGGCATCAGGGGCATCGTCAGCCTGGACCAGCAATATCTCGCTATACTGGAGTCCCCCGGGATCCGTGGCCTGGACCCTGACCTGGTATTCGGCCTTGGTCTCAAAGTCCAACGGCGCAGCGGAGAAAAGCTGGTTCCCTTCAATGGTAAACGTTGCGTTGTCAACTGCCCCCTCGCCGTCAACCAACTCGAAAAGGTGCGCAGTTGGTTGGGTTCCGGACGGCTTGTCCGGGTCAATGGCGGTGAATGTACCAACCAAGGTGCCAGCAGGCTTGTTTTCGGGGATGTGGGAGTTGTCGAGCAGTATGCCCGTGGGCGGCTCGTTCAAGTCGGTAATGGCGACATGAATTTCTTGGGTGAAGGGCAGCCCGCCTTTGTCCGTGGCCTTGATGAAGATGGATTGCACGGGGGCGGATTCGTAGTCAAGCGGCTTGGTAGTACGGACATTGTTTCCCTCGACAATAAAATTCGCGGCATACGCCCCACCGACAATCGCGAAGGAATGGCCGGTATCCCCGGCATCAGGGTCAGTGGCGGCCAAGGTACCCACGATGGTAT
>JAYPDO010000037.1:4779-23677 GCA_038125285.1 Opitutia bacterium | reverse complement strand
GTATTGGCGATTTGGTTTTCCTTGGCCGTGGACTGGGTAAACCGGATGGCGGTGGGCACTTCGTTGGCATTAGCAAGGGTGACGGTGATTTCTTGTATGAAGGATGCACCGGCTTTGTCAGTGGCGGATATCTGGGCAACTACAGTGGGCTGGGACTCGAAATCCAAGGCACCTTTTACGACCAGCTTGTTATCGGATGCGGCAAACGGGGATGCCGGGCCGTCAGTCGGGGCAAGGACTTGGAAGGTGTGGGTATCGCCCTGGTCAGGATCCGTTGCGGCCAAGGTACCGACAACGGTATCGACAGGGCTGTTTTCAACGATGGTAAAGGCGACGGGGGAGACGGAGGTCGGGGCGTCATTGGCATCGGTGATATTGATGGTAAACGCCTTTTCATAGACCAAGCCTGAGTCATTGACTTGCACCCTGATGCTGTGTTGGGGAGTCCCTTCAAAATCAAAAGGCTCTTTGGAGACGAGTTGCCCGTCCACGATCTGGTAAAGAGCGTTGTCCTTGGCACCTTGGCCGGGGACAAGTTTGAAGACATGGTGCTGGACGCCGGTATTGATCGTAACACCGGATGCGTCGGTGATCTTCTTCAGACCCGAAGTCACCTGGATGAAGACGGATCCGCTCGCCTGGTAAACTACGGCAGTCAGCCTCCTGGGTGTCTTGGCAGCCAACTCCAGGACAGCGTTTTCCCTGCGTCCGAAGCCTCCCCCCACAAGGAACTCATCGTCGACGAACAAGGAATGGCCATCATCCCCCCAAACGGCCAAGGGCAAGTCCACTTTGGTTAGGGATTCTACCCAGGTTTCAAAAATGTAGTAACCATCGGAAATTTCGGAGGAAGGGTCTTGGAGCGAATGAACCAGGTAGTCCGTGTCATCGATGTACTTTTGGAAAGTGGCACCGGAGAACTCCTGGACGGACTTGGGGAAGTAATCGGACGCCAAGCCCTCGTGGGGCAGGTGGGAAAAAGACCATTGGCCGGTCTTGATGGTATCCGGGGCACCGGAATCTTCGTCCGTTGCGGAGAATTGGCCGATGATGGTACCGGCAGGTTGGTTTTCCGCAATGGTAGCGGAATTGAGGTCGATGCCGGTGGGAGTATCGTTGATGTCCGTAACCTGAACGCTGACCGTGCCGGTATAGGAGAGTCCACCGGAGTCCGTCGTCTTGACCCGGAGAGTGTGGGACGCCGTGCCCTCGTAGTTCAACGGGGCAAGGAGAAGGAGCTTATTCCCCTCGATGACAAACAAGTCAGATTGGTCGAGGAGTTCGTAGTTGTGGTAGTCAAAGGACGGGAACGTGGCCGTAGCCAGTTCTTGGATTTCGTCTTCCCCGAGCAAGCGGTCATAAATCCTGAAATCGTCGATCGTGCCTCTGAAGTGCTCGGAGGCAGGCTCGGTGCTTAGGGTTTTGCTGACGGAAGCACTTGCCCCAACGGCGATTGGTTCCAAGTTCCCTTGCCCCCCCGAGGTGGTGCCAATCCCTCCCGTGTAATCAGGGTTGTGGGCCACTTTCACTCCGTCCAGGAACAACGTATGCCCCCCACTACCAAATTGGAGGAGGGCGTGATGCCATTGGAAAGCAGCGTTGCCAGAACTGCTTGGGGCGCGGGCAGTGTAGCTGGTAGTGGTGCTTTGCAATCGGCTTTCCAGCACATTGCTGGCAATGCGTATGTTGATATGGCCTCCGGTGACAAAACCTTGGGAATCCTTGGAAAACATAGTCCCCGTGGAAGAACTTTGGTTGTACCAAACGGAAATGGTCCCCTCGTCGAGCAGGTACCTGTCGATATGGGGGATGATGACATGCCCCAGACCGTTGAATTTCAAACCACTAGAATATTTGCCGTCCGCCCACGGGCTTTGCCCCATGTCCTTGAAGGATGCGGTGTTGGCCTGGCCGGTTGCGTCTGCGGTGAAACTCCCGGATGCTTCGTCAAACGGCCAATAACCGATGAGCCCACGACCCAAAGTCCCGTCGGGATCCGTTGTGCGAAGAAGCCCGGCCAAGGTTCCTGCCGGCTTGTTCTCCTGTACCCCGCCGCCCGATAGGCTGACCGCGGTAGGGGCGTCGTTGGTGTTTAGAACGCGTACAGGGAAAGTCTGCAGGTATGTGGCTCCTCCGGCATCGGTGGCTTCGACAGTCACTTGGTGGAGGGATTGCTGTAAGAAATCAAGGGGTGCCTTGGTTTTCAATGCATTGCCAGAAAGGAGGAATTGCTGGGTTCCTGAGAGCAGTTTTAAATTATGGGTGTCCCCGCTGTCGATATCCTCGACGCTGATGGTCCCGACCGTCACGCCGGATTTCCCTTCCTCCACGGTATTGTTCGAAAGGATGATTTTGTGCGGGGGGTCGTTGGCGGGTGTGATTGTTAGGGCAATGGTCAGTTCGGTGGTTTTCTCACCCCCTTTACCGTGGTTACCCAGGTCATCTATGGTAATATGGACACTCCCCTGGCCGTAGAAATTGGGAACGGGGTTGAAAGTGAAGTCCTGGATCGCCTGGGATAGTACGGAGAATTTGCCCGTTACGACAACCAGGCTGTCCCCCTGGGAATCCCCATCCAAGAAATTCAGTCCCTGGGGATCTGCGAAGACGATAGCCCCATTTGTTACGGCAACGGTGGCTTTGATAACGGCATCCGTAGACGCAGAGTCGTCTTGGATCGTGACCGCATTTTGGGAATCGGCATTGAAGACCAAGGGTACATCTTCAAGGAGAGTCCCGGTCTTGGGACCCTGGATCGAAGGCGCGTCGTTGACTGCGATGACATCCAACTGGATATGGGCCTGGGCAGTGCCTGCCGGGCCTGCCCCGGTGTTCCCAAGGTCATCCACTTCGATCCGGACCAGGGTCTGGCCATTAAAGTCGGGGGTCGGGACAAAGGACATCCCCTCGAAAGCAAGGTTGAGGGCTTGGGTATTGCCGCGGATCCGGATCCTTGCGTCCCCGATCCCGTCCCCCTCCAGGAATTCAATGCCGTTAGAGCCTCCTAAGGTGATCGTCCCGTCGGTAGCGGTGAGTATGGACTGGATGGATTGGGAGTTCTCAGGGTCGTCCTGCACCAGGATCCCGTTGCCATTCAACGTAGTGAAGAAAGCCAGGGTGTTTTCATCCAAGGTTTGCGTAGATTGGGGAACCGAGAGGACAGGGATGTCGTTGACTGCGGTGATGGTCACGGTGGTAGTGTGGAGGTCAACCAGCGCGTCACCGGGATTCCCGGATGGTTTCCCCTGGTCATCCAACAGGAATGTGATCCCCACTTCCCCGTTATAGTCTGGGGGCGGCTTATATTTCAGGCGGGCAAGCCTGGATTTGATGAGGGATATGGTGCCCGCAACAGTGATGAACCCTTCCCCGTTTGCCCCTGCAGTGTAGAGAAGGCCGTCGTCCTTGTAAAAGTGGATCGTCCCTTCAGTTGCCGAAAGGGTGAGCAAGACTTCGTCGGTCGCACCGGCATCATCCGAAAGATCGATGGCATTTTCAGTAGTGGTGGAAAACTCGACAAAGCCGTCCTCTTGGATGGCCACAATGTCAAATGTGGAAATGGCGGGAGGTAGGTTTCCTCCGACGACCCGGAGTTGGAATGTCTTGTCAAAGGAAAGACCCCCTTCGTCGACTGCGCGCAAGGTGACGGTTTGGTTGGAAGTGCCAACCGGAAAGGTCGTGGTTGTGACGAGTTTGTTGCCCTGCACAAGGAACTTGTCCTTTGGGCTGACAACATAAGTTATAGGGTTTTGGCCTACATCGGGATCCGTCACCGCGATTTGCCCGATGGTCGAATGGATCGGCGCGCCGGCCGGGATGTTCAAGCTGGAAAGGGAAATGCTGTCCGGAGGCGAATTCGAATCGAAGAGGTGGAGTTGGATCCCGCTGGTGTCATTGGTCAGGAGATAGGGCGAATAGATGAACTTTCCCTGGGGTTCGGTCCGGTCTTTGAAACCGTCGCCATTCTCGTCCACATAACCATAGAGCGAGTAATCCCATCCGACCAAGACTTCGTGGAAAAAGAAGTCGGAAGGGCTGTCAAATTCAAGCGTCCCCCCTGGTTCGTCCTGGGGTCCACCGGTTAGTACCAGACGGATCTTGCCGGACTTGTTCCCCTCGTAAACAACGGTACCCGACATCGATGCCCAGCCAAACTCGGCGATGTAGCCCTTGATGATGTACCGGGAAAAGGCTTGCTCGTCATAATTGTTGGGGTGGTCGTTCCAAAGGAGGTCAGGGCCATGTGTACCATGGCTGCCATTAATGAAGAGGCAGTCTTGTTCTCCATAGTTCCCGTCAGGTTCAGCCGGGCGCCAGCGTTGATACGCTGCCCGCGGCGCTCCCCAAGGCTCACCTGTGATCCAATACCAATTGTCGTCTTCCTTGCTCACCCGACGGCCGCCCAGCCAGATATCCAACCCGGCTAGTGCGCTCCCAAGCTGGTTGTAAACCACATCCCATTCTTCTTCAGAAGTGATAGTGGCCAAGTTCCCTCCCCTCTCCGCACAGGCGACTACCGCTTCGTCCCATGACATTTGCTCCAGCACTAGTTGGTAGTAATTCGGACGGCCATGGGAGTGAGATGCAAGGAGGAAAGGCACCACCGCCATCAGGGTATCCCTGAAGAGGGTTAGCAGCGGTTTGGTTGGTTTGGTCGGGCCTGTTTGGGAAGCGGAAAGGATCGACTTGGGGAACAAGGAACCAAATAACATTGTCTTTCGGGTTGGGTGTTTCAGAGGCAAGGAAAGAACGTGAAATTAGGTTAATACTGCCATGCACCTCCAATCAAGAATTAAAAGATATTAAGAGTACGCGCACAACCCGGTTTCGCTGCAAAAAAATGCCAGGATCCGCCCGCCGAAGGCTCTTATCGCAAAAAGGGAGGTCATTCTCCGCCGAGCCAACCGTGGAGGGAGTCAGGACGGCCGAACTGGTAGGCTTCCAGGATTTCCTCTGCCTCGAGTGCTGCTTGGAAAATGGCAAGCTCATCAACCTTCCCTCGGAAATTCGTAACGAAACGTGACTTGTCAGGCTTCGGCCAGTTACCGAGCTCCACATGCCCGAGGGTGATTTTGTCGTTCGAAGTGAGCTTTGACTCGGTGACAACCTTCCCGTCCACGTAGTGCCTGGCTAGATTCTTTTGGGAATCGTAGGTCGTCACGATGTGCACCCACTGACCCACACTGCTCATAAGGATGGGATTGCTAGCATAGACGCCAGGGCTGTCGGGGTGAGCCTTAGGCAAGTTAGGGGCGGCACCCGGCAAACGGTCCTGGCGAACAATCCCACGTGTAGAAAAAAGGAGCCTGCCCGTCGCATCAACTTGCCAATGAGGAACCCCGGGGGTTTCCCTGCCCGACAAAAGCAGGGAGGTCATCGTTGTATTAATTTTGTCGGGGCGTACCCAGGCCGCCAATGAAAGTGCCGTGTATTCCCCCGGGACATTGATTTTTACCCGGTCGGCATTTTTCTTGAAATGCAGGGCACCCTTCTCAGGCCAACGTCCACTAGACCATGTGGCACTAACAACAGCACCGTCAGACCTTCGGGATTTGTTCAACGCCTGATCAGTTACCGTGCGGGAGTACAGTTCTTCGTCGTCAAAGGTATAGTAGAGCAAGAGCCTTTGGTCTTCACGGAGTTCCTGGCTGTGTGCCAACCAAGCCTCGTAACGCATCCTCAGGTCATCAATCGTCCGATCCCGGATCCCGCCCAAACCGATGAATTTATCCTTTGGGGCCTCAATGCGGACGACTTTTCCCTTGGGGTCGACAAACACGCTCTGCCCGGCAGTCAATTCGGACACCTCCGGCCCGGCATCCGGTAAACCTGGCTTTAAATCGGGCGCCCTCTTGAGGTAAGTCAGCTGGACTTTCCCCTCGAAGACGGTAACTTCGACCTCACCCAGTTCCCCAACGTTCATCCCGAACTCTGTCCCCAAATCCAAGACTTCCAGCTGGTTAGTGATAACCTTGAAACCCTTGGCCTGCCCGGGCACACGCACCCTGAATTTACCATGGGTACACTGCATCTCGTTGTCGCCAAGAAGGTTGATGTCCGCTGGCGCCTCAAGGATCACGGTCGTACCCCCGAAAAACTCGATCTGGGCGAGCCCCTCGCTGACCTGGAATGAACCCCGGGGCAATTCGGAATTCACTTTCAGAGCCAGACCGGGATCCTCGAACTGCAGTTTCCACTCTTGAGTGAGGATGGCAACAGGTTCCTTCCCTGGGGCGGAGGGGTCGGACGACCCGTTTTGGGTTCCTGGATTCGCACCCTTGTTGTCAGCGAAATTCCGAATCTGGCTTTCCTTCAAGCCTGGCAGTAATTTGAATAGAAGGATGCCGACCAGTGCAATGCAGGCGGCCAAGGCCAATGGTTTCAGGAATTCCCCTCCGAAGCCGTGGCTGTCTGTTCCCGTGGTTTCGGGATCGTCGTCATCTTCCGGGACTGCCCCTAAGAATTCAGCCGCATAGTGCTGGAGGCTGGCATTCATGTCCATGAACTTAACGTACCGTCGCCGCGCGGCCTTGCTGTCCTCTAACCAGTTCTGGAGGCGCAACTTCTGGGCTTCGGAGATCGTTTCCTCAATCAACAGGTTCATGAGTTCGTCGAACTCTAGGATTTCGTTGTCTGTGAGGTTCATCGTTCTTGGTTCTCCCGGATGGCCTGTTCAAAGGTTACGCAATCATATAGCACCTTGCGGATTCGAGAGAGGGCCTTGTAGGTAGCCTGGATGGACCGCCCGGAAACATCGGAAGCTGTCTGGGCATTGCAACCCGGTTCATATCGGGTCATAATCATTGTGCGGTCGCGTTCATTGAGCTTCTTGAGGCAAGCTCCCAAGGCTTCGTGGCGGACATCCATTTCCTGAGCCATTTCCCCAAAGGTCTCCGACACGGCATCCATCAACTCCTGGTTGAAGATCACTTTTGCCGTGGCGAACTTTTTCCTTGCCGCCCTAACCTTCCAGAAAGCGATCTGGCAAGCCCAGGCCAGGAAGTTCGTCCCTTCCTTAAAATCTGTGAACTTTTCACAAATCGTAACGTAAGTCTCTTGCAGCAAGTCCTCCGCATCCTCCCTGTTAGGAACCATGGTGAAAATGTAGGAAAAAATCCTGCGTTGGTGCTTCATCAACAAGCCAACCAACTCCTTGTTCCTCTCCGGCGGGATCACACCATGTACGGGATCCCCGGAATTCCTTTTTGATTTTTTCTTAGATTTGGGTCGTGGCATTTACAAGGGTGGGGGGAAATTTTCGAGGGTAAGGTAACTGTGGATTCCCCTGGAGTTGGCAAGCCTATGATTGCATGCAATCCCATTTCAAGGGCGATGTGGAGAGGTCGGGTAACATTTGCCAATGCGCCCCTCGTTCTTTCCAGAATTTTCTTGGGGAAGGTTCAATCTTCTGTGCAAATGTGAATAGTTTGACTGTTTCCATTTCGGATACGGAGTATGTAAATGTCCAATTGCTAGGCGTCACGAGGAACCAATTACGAACCTGGTTGCCATATTTTGGAGGCCAAAGTGAATTGCTACCGCCCAGTGAGGATTATTGGTTGGACGCCGCCCCTCACGTCTGGCAAAAGACCTCCACAAGGAAGCATATCGCAAGTTTGGTACAACTCATGTCCATAACCTCCCTGCAGGCAACCAGCTTGTCCTGACGCATATCATGGAAACGGATTTATTCTTAAGATTTCATTTTATCACTTCCCATCTGGGTTCATCTGTGTCCATCTGTGGTTCCACATGAAAAAAAGCTCATCCCTAACTCTCCTTTTGTGTTCCTCCCTTTTCCTTCAAGCCAAGCCCAATCCCCTATTTGACGGCAAGAGCCTCCAAGGATGGGAAGGCAATCCGGAAGTATGGCGAGTTGTTAACGGAGAAATCCATGGCGGTTCCCTTAAAGGCAACCCGCGCAACGAATTCCTGGCAACGGTCAAAGACTTCAAGAACTTCCACCTCCGATTCGAGTTCAAGCTCACTGGAACGGAAGGCTTCATCAACAGCGGCGTCCAGTTCCGTAGCCAACGCATAGCCAACCCGCCCAACGAAATGTCCGGTTACCAAGCTGACATCGGTGCAGGCTACACCGGCAGCCTCTACGACGAATCCCGTCGCAACACTTTCCTCGCCAAAGCCGACCCGGACTTCATCCAACGGCTCGAAAAGCCTGGTGAGTGGAACTATTACGAAGTAGTCGCCACCGGACGCCTAATGCTCCTCTTCATCAACGGCCAACGCACCTGTATATACTATGAGCGCGACCAAAAAATCACCGACACCGGCAAGGTCGCCCTCCAAATCCACGGGAACTGCAAGGCGGTCATCCAGTTCCGCAACCTCACCATAGAAGAACTCCCTGAATCCGCCGTTCCGCCCCTCCCGGAAATCCTCCGCCGTTTCGGCAATGCCCAACCAGCCCTCCCACTTCCTCCAGTCCAGGATGGCAAATTCGAAATCCTACCGTCCGAAACCATTGTTTTTACCGGACAGGAGAACATGGTGCGCCAACAACAATCCGGCGAACTCGAAGCCCGCCTAGCCCTCGCCTTCGCCAAGGAAAAGCCCGTCTTTCGCTACATGGCCTGGGAAGCCGACACCGTTTACCGCCAATGGCGCGAAGTGAACTTCGGGGACTGGAAAAACCAACTTGAAACCGTCGGTGCCACCACCATCATCGCCCAATACGGCAAGATGGAAGCCCTCGACGGTAAAGAAAATTTGCCCCAGTTCATCTCCGCCTATCACCGTCTACTAGACCAATTCACAGCCCAAACCGCACGAATCATCCTCCTCTCCCCCACTGCCTACGAAAAGCCCCTCGCTTACGGCGCCCCGGACTTGACGGAGAGAAACAGCGACCTTTCCGCCTATGTCGAAGCCATCCGCGAAATCGCAAAGCACCGCCATGCTGTCTTTGTCGATTTGTTTTCGAAAGATTATCCCAATCGTCTCACCGAAGACGGACTTCACCAAACCCCGGAAGGCCAACAGGTTGTCGCCAGCTCCATTTGCGAGCAATTTGCTGGAAAACCAACCCAATCCCCCCAATCCCCCCAATTCCTGAAACTCCGCAAAACCATCGTCGAAAAGAACCAACAATGGTTCGACTGCTGGCGCCCTGCAAACTGGTCCTTCTCCTACGGAGACCGGGTCAACCAAATGTTCGCTAAACCCGGCGGCAACTCCCCTTCCCTCCAAGGCACCCTGGAAAAGCAACTCCCCCTCGTCGAAGCCTACGACCAACACATCCACGCCCTCGCCCTCGGGGAAACACCCCCGCCCTTGCCGGAACCCCCGGAATCTGCACCCCCTGGCACTTCCCCCAAAGCCCTCACCCCGGAAGAACAACTCGCTACATTCCAACTCGCTGAAGGCTTCGAAGCCAACCTCTTCGCATCCGAGGAACACGGTGTCATCAACCCCACCCAATTCTCCTGGGACGAAAACGGCCGCCTCTACGTAGCCTGCTCCCCGACTTACCCCCAACGCCATGCGGGGGCCAAGCCCGCCGACTACATCCTCGCCCTTGAAGACACCGACAACGACGGCCGTGCCGATGAATCCTGGGTCTACGCTGACGGCCTCACCATGGTGCAAGGCGTCGAAACCGGCAAAGACGGTCTCTACGTCTGCGATTTCGACAAAATCATCTTCCTCTCCGACACCGACAAAGACGGCCGCGCCGACCACCGCAAAACCCTCTTCTCCGGCTTCGGCATCGGCGACACCCACCAGCTCGTCAACAGCATCTGCCACGGCCCGGACGGCTCCCTCTGGTTCTCCCAAGGCCTCCACGCCATGTCACGCGTCGAAACCCCCTGGGGAATCGCCCGTCTCGACCGCGCGGCCATCTGGCGGCTCTGGCCCAACGAACTCCGCCTCGAAGGTTTCTTCGGCGGCGGCATGGCCGGTGCAAATTGCTGGGGCATAGTCCACGACGATTTTGGGCAAGTCTTCCACAAATCCGGCGACCGTCCCCACGGCTACTGGAGCGTCCCCGGAATGGTTCGCGGCGCAAATCCCAGCGGTTCCGGATCCGACACCGAAGCCAGCGTCTCCTACCGCGCCTCCCCGCAACAATACCACTCCGTCGGCCCCCTCTTCGAAACCTCCCCCAAAACCACCTCCATCGACATCATCGGCACCCAAGCCCTCCCCGACGACGTCCAAGGCTGCGCCGTCATCGGAGGCTACTTCGGCGCCGTCGTCGAACTACACAAATTCCACGACCACGGCGCAGGCTTCAAAACCACCCAACTCCCCAAACTCCTCAAAGCCTCCAACAACGCCTTCCGCCCTGTCGACGTAGGCGTCGGACCCGACGGCGCCATCTACCTCGCCGACTGGTACAACCCCATCATCGGCCACTACCAAGCCAGCTACGCCGACCCACGCCGCGACAAACACCACGGCCGCATCTGGCGCATCTCCGCCAAAGGCTACGCCCCCATTCGCCAACCCAGGCTCGCCGCCATGTCCGCCGCCGAATTGGTCCAACAACTCCGCTCCCCCGAACGCTGGACCCGCAACCAAGCCAAGCGGTTGTTGTATTACAAATGCCCAAATGAAGTGGTCAATGCGGCAGACAAATTGATACATGACGCAAGCGATTCCCGTTTCATATGTGAAATCCTGGGCATTTACCAAGCCCACGGGGAAGCCCGCCCAAAACTTTTGGCGACTCTACTAGAAGACAATAACCCAAGGATCCGCGCTTACGCTACCCGCATAGCCGGCCATTGGAAAGCCAGCTTGGACAATCCCCACAATACACTGCGGACAATGGCTGGTGACCCCAACCCACGCGTCCGCCTGGAAGCCGTTGTCGCGGCCACCTATCTCCAGGATCAGCAAGCAATCAAAGTTGTGACCTCCTCACTGGAACACGGAATCGATCCCTTCCTGGACTATGCCATCCGCCAAGCCACCGACGCCCTCAAGCCGCACTGGGCAAACGATTTCCTGACCGGCACACACAAGCCCGATTCCGAAAAGCAAGCCGCCTACCTCCAAAAACTCCTTACCGAAGCCGACAAACCACCCGCCCCCGGCCAAGAACTCTACAACCTCGGTTGCCTCGCCTGCCACCAACCCGAAGGCAAAGGCCTGCCCGGAGTTTACCCGCCCCTCGCCGGAAACCCCGACCTGGCCAAAGACAAATCCCGCCTCATTAAAACCGTCCTCCATGGCCTTACCGGTAAACTCGAAGTCCTCGGCCAAACCTAGGGCACCAATCCCAACTCCCCACCCATGCCCCCCATGGGCGGCCTCTCCGACCAACAAATCGCCGATGTCCTCAACTACGTCCGCAAAGAATTCGGCAAAGTCGAAGACAAGGAAATCACCCCGGAAGACGTGGCATCAATCCGCGCCAAACACCCCAACCGCACCACCCCTTGGAAAGTGGAAGAGTTGCAATAGATAGGGGTAGGGACGACGCATTGGTTTGCGCCGCATCTCTACTCCATCACGATCACGTCCCGGATCATATTCCCCCATTCCAGGGAATGCACTTTCGCCAAACGCCCGTCCGACGCAATCGAGTAAAATGCCAACGTATTCCCCTTTGCCGCCGACACCAGCAACCACTTCCCGTCCGGGGTGACATTCAGCCCCCAGGGGATCCGGTCGCAAGCAACCTTCTGGATATGCACCAAAGTCCCGTCCCCAGCAATCCGGTAAGCATGGACAGTATCCTGAGTCCCTTCCCCAAAGTCCCGCACCGGCACATACAAAAACTTCCCGTCCGGGGTCAGGTAAATGTCCGAAGCCGCCAACCCCTTGGCCGCTTTCACACCCTTCGCCTCCTCCACATCGACCAACGCCAACTGTCCATCGCACCCAATCCGGTAGGAAGACGCCCCCAACTGCTGTTCGTTGCTAAAAAACACATACGGCATTGTCGGATGGTAAGCCAAATGCCGCGGCCCGATCCCATCCGGCACTTTCGCCTCCACCGGCTCCAGCGGGACTAATTTCCCTGCCCCTGCATCAAACCTGTATTGGAACAACCCGTTCCGATCCTTCACATACGGCACATAGGCAAACCGGTTGTCGGGGGAAACCATTACAGAATGCGCTTTGTCCCGCCCAACATGGTGGTGATGGACACGCTCGGAAGGTAAACCTTCCCCATCCAGCCGGTACACTTCCACATCCCCGTCGAAATACGAACTCGCCAGCAAAAACTTCCCCGTCCGGTCCTGATACAAGTACGCACTCCCATGCTGGAACTTCGACTTCCCCACCAACTCCATCCGCCCGTCGCAACCCAACTTCACCACCGCACAAAAGTTCCCCTCCCCCTCCTTTGCCCGCAAGGAAGCCACATACAGCAACCTCCGCCCCAAATCCAACACCATCGGAGCCGCCTCGAACCCCAATTCCAACCTTTGCACTACCTTGGCCACCACTTCCCCACCCCGTATCCCCGCATCCACAGCCAGAACATCCCGGGAGGTCGCACTAGCACCGTACACCGTGAAGTTACCGGCATGGATCGGGTTCAACCTGGATATAAGGGACAGACCAAGGAGGAATGCGAAGACTATTTTCATTGGACAGTAGGGAAATAGTAATATTGCTAACAGTACATACCCTGTTACGTCAACGTACCTTGTGAAACCATGCATGAAACCTTTGTTTGCACTCTGGCTTGTAATCACGCCCACTCTTATATATACGTCAGAAGTTTGGTGGTCACGAAAACCGCTGGAATCCCAAGCCTTGCCGCCTGGGGATCG
This sequence comes from Opitutia bacterium, assembly GCA_038125285.1. Classification (GTDB taxonomy): domain Bacteria; phylum Verrucomicrobiota; class Verrucomicrobiia; order Opitutales; family JABJCN01; genus JAYPDO01. The sequence goes on along the minus strand of JAYPDO010000037.1, from coordinate 10,925 downwards.
TTGGTGCCGGAATGAGGTCGACCGCTTTGTCCTGGCCAATTTGCGGGCAAAGGGGTTGGAGCCTTCGGAAATTGCACCGGCCTTGGCCTTGGTCAGGCGGGTGACGTATGACCTTACCGGGCTACCGCCGACTCCCGAGGAGGTCGCCAGGTTCGAGGAGGATTACGCAGCCAATCCCGACAAAGCCTATGAAGCCTTGGTCGACCGGCTCCTGGCTTCGCCCCACTATGGGGAACGCTTTGCCCGGCATTGGCTGGATGTCGCGAAGTACGCGGACACTTGTGGGTATGACAAAGATAAGCTCCGTCCGAACGCCTGGCCCTACCGGGATTATGTCATCCGGTCATTTAATGAGGACAAGCCCTATGCCCGCTTCGTGCAGGAGCAGATTGCCGGGGACGTCCTTTTCCCTGGCACAGAGGACGGCATCCTGGGCCTGGGTTTCCTGGCGTCCGGGCCTTGGGACTTTATCGGGCATGTGGAAGTCCCGGAGTCCAAGATTGATGGGAAGGTCGCACGAAACCTTGACCGGGACGACATGCTGACCAATACGATGAACACGTTTTGCGCGGTCACCATCCAGTGCGCTAGGTGCCACGAGCACAAGGGCGATCCGATCGGGCACGAGCATTACTACAGCCTCCAAGCTGTCTTTGCCGCAGTGGACAAAGCCGACCGGCCCTACGGTATCGACCCGGAAACCGCGCGGAGGCGGGTCGATTTGGAATCCAGGATCCAGGAGTTGGAAATGGAGCGCAAGGGCATCGAAAAGAAAGTCCAGGATGAAGGCGGGGAAGAGTTAGCAGAAACGGAAACGAAGATCAAAAAGCTCCAAGCCGCCGTTCGCCCCCAGGGTAAACGCCCGGAATTCGGTTACCACAGCGGAATCGAAAAGCGCGATGACCGGGAGAAGTGGGTACAGGTCGATCTCGGCAAACGGGTGGAAATCAAAAAAATCGTCCTCCATGCCTGCCATGATGATTACGGGGGGATTGGGTCAGGGTTCGGCTTTCCCAAGCGTTTCAAGGTCGCGGCATCCAACAACGCCGACTTTTCGAAATCGGAGACTTTGGTGGACCAGAGCGGAGAAGACTTCCCCAATCCTGGTCTCTCCCCACTGGATTATGAAGTCGTATCGTCCGCCCGTTACATTCGGGTCACGGCGACCAAACTAGCCCCTCGAACAAACGATTTTATTTTTGCTCTCTCGGAACTGGAGGTGCTGGACACAGGCGGCCAAAACCAGGCTTCCGGCTCCAAGGTCACTTCCCTTGACAGCATTGAAGCACCCGTCCGTTGGAGGCGCTCAAACCTGACTGACAACGTCTGGCCTGCCGCCAAAGACAACTCCGCCGCATCCGATCTCGCCATACTTGAAAAACAGAAGGCCACCATCCTTTCCAAACTCGAAACCCCGGAGCGAAAAGCCCGGCTCGACGCTTCGGCCAAAGAGTTAGAAAATGCCAAGGCCGAATTGGAGAAACTGCCCGTAGGCAAGATGGTCTATGCCGCCGCCACCGACTTCAAACCACGGGGCAACTTCAAGCCCACCGGCGGCAAGCCCCGCCCCATCCATGTCCTCCATCGGGGCGAGGTTCTGATGCCGAAGGATCCTGCCCTCCCAGGCACAATCCCCCTAGCCGGCCAAAAGGATTGGAAATTCAACCTCCCGGAGAGCCACACGGAAGCAGACCGCCGTGTCGCACTTGCCAAATGGATTACTACCCCGGACAACCCGCTCACTTGGCGCGCCGTATCCAACCGCATCTGGCAATGGCACTTCGAAAAAGCCATCGTCCCCACCCCAAACGATTTCGGCGGGCTCGGCCAGAAGCCCACCCATCCCGAACTACTCGACTGGCTTGCCATGGAATTTCGGGACAACGGCGGCTCTTTCAAGCACCTCCACAAAATCATCCTCATGAGCGCCACTTACCGGCAGACTTCCACCCCTTCCAAATCCAGGGATACCGCCCAGGCCAAGGACGCCCAGAACACCCTCCTGTGGAAGATGAACCGCCGCAAACTCTCCGCCGAGGAAATCCGGGACTCCATCCTCTCCATATCCGGCAAGCTGGACAAAACCATGGGCGGCGAGGGCTACTACCTCTTTGCCCTGGAAAAGACAGCCCACTCCCCGCATTACGAGTACCACAAATTCGACCCGGAGGATCCAAACAGCCACCGCCGCGCAATCTACCGCTTCATCGTACGCTCGCAGCCTAACCCCTTTATGACCACCCTCGATTGCGCCGATTCTAGCCAGTCCACACCCGTCCGCAACGAGACTCTCACCGCCCTCCAAGCCCTCTCTATGTTGAACAATAAGTTCACTCTCTCCATGGCCCGGCACTTTGCAAAGCGTTTGGAAAACGAATCCAGTAGACCTTGCCAACAGATCCAGCTCGCCCACCAATTACTGACTGGGAGGAATGCAAACAAGGTTGAACTTGATGCTTTGCTGGCTTTCGCCACCAAGCACGGCCTCCCCAACCTCTGCCGCGCCCTCTTCAGCCTCTCTGAATTTACCTACTTGGACTAAGCGCCATGAACCTACCATCCCGACGCTCTTTCCTCGGCCATGGCACCATAGGTTCCCTTGCCATGGCTTCCCTCCTCCAAGGCAAACCTGTTGGCAAGCTCCACACAGCGCCGCGGGCAAAGCGGGTCATCCAGCTCTTCATGGCCGGTGCGGCGAGCCACCTCGATATGTTCGACTTCAAGCCAGCGTTGGTCAAGCACCATGGGAAACCATCGGACTTTGGTGAACACGTCGAAGCCTTCCAGAACGGCCTCGGTCCATGGATGAAGTCCCCTTTTAAGTTTGAGCCCTACGGCCAATCCGGCAAACTCCTCAGCGAAATTGTGAAGCCACTCGGCGCAGTGGTGGACGACATGGCTTTTATCCACAACCTCACCGGCAAAACGGGAGTCCACAGCCAGGCCACGTACCTCCAGGCCACCGGCTTCCAGCGCCCAGGATTCCCCGGTGCAGGCGCATGGGTCAGCTACGCCTTGGGTTCTGAAAATGAAAACCTCCCGGCCTTCGTTGTCCTGCCGGACCACCGGGGCTTCGCCTCCAACGGCCCGAAGAACTGGGCCTCCGCCTTCCTCCCTACCCATACCCAAGGCACCACCCTATTCCCCCAGCGGGAAAACCCCATCGAAGACCTCCATGCCCATGCCGACTACGTGTCCGAAGCTAGCCACCGCGACAGCCTCCAGCTCCTGGGCAACCTCAACCGCCGTTACCATCAATCCCGCCAGGACGACCCCCGGCTCCTCGCCCGCATCAAAACCTACGAACTTGCCGGACGGCTCCAAATCCACGCTACAGAAGCCCTGGACATTTCCAAAGAGCCCAAGCACATCCTCAGGCTCTACGGCCTCGACAACTCCAAAACGAAGTACCCCGACAATATTAACCCCGAGGAAGAGACGGAGTATTTTTCCCGCAAATGCCTCATCGCCCGGCGCCTCATCGAGCGCGGAGTCCGCTTTGTCCAAATCTGGAGCGGTAACGACAACTCTTTCCCCCGGCGCAATTGGGACAGCCATGAGGACATGGAGCGCGACCACCCTTCCCTCTCCCTCGGCATGGCCAACGGGACGGCCGCCCTCATCCAGGACCTCAAACAGCGCGGCCTCCTCGAAGACACCATCATCCACTGGACCACGGAATTCGGCAGGATGCCTAGCTCCCAAGGCGGCAAAGGCCGCGACCACAACCCCTATGTCTTCACCAACTGGCTGGCCGGGGGCGGCATCAAAGGGGGCATTACCCACGGCGAAAGCGACCAATGGGGATATAAGCCTCTTGATCGCAACAACCCCACCCAAGTCTACGACATCCACGCCACCATGCTCCACCTCCTCGGGATCGACCACGAGCACCTGACCGTGCCACACAATGGCCTTGACCGCCGCCTTACTGATGTCCACGGGCAAGTGATCAACGAGATCATCGCCTGACCAGCATGGCTAAATCTTGGAATCGGTAGCACATCGTCGTCCCCTTCGGATTGCCTCCCCGGCAGGCAGCGGAGCGATCAGCGGCGCAGGAGTCTACACCTCCGGATCTTTCGCCCAATTCTCAACAATTCCAGCGCATAGCCAGTACAACTAAGCCCGACAAAAACCACTTCAAACCGCAGCCGAGGCTACCATCCAAAAATAGCCATAAACCAACCACCAAAAAAGGATGGAAGCAAAGGCATACCACCGGGATTTTACAGAAGAGGCCTTCCAACACCCCCCGATGTACATCAACCCGCAAACTGGCAACATCATCAAGAACACCTCCCCACTACCGAAAATTGAAAACGGGTCTACCCATCCACTGAAGAAGGCCAACCACCACAAAACATTTGCCCCGTGGTACACATGGAAGCCCTTGACCAAAGTCCCCGGTGCCATCCCCTGCCCTTCCTGGGATAGCTCACCAGTACTTTTTTCTTCATCTTCCACACCGCCCACTGTGCCCATCACCACTTCAAAAATCAACCATCCTTGTTCCTCAATTCTCGGTTCAATCCCCAAATGCCAGCGACTCCACAGGCACCACGGTCAGGCCACACTCTTCCTTCCCAACCGAGTACACCACATACAGCTTCCCATCATGCTCACAACCACAAGGATAACTCCACTGCTTCCCCTTCGCGTGCCCCGGATACCGCGGTGCCTCTGATTTACCCTGCCGAAGCCTCAAAATCTTGCTGACAGTCATAGCCCCCGGCTGCCCGACCGAAATGCAAAGCGTGTCCCGGTTCCTGAAGTTCGATAGCAGGTATAACTGCCCTGTGCTCAACTTCCCCAAGTAGGCCTTCGCCCGGGGCATAGGAAAATTGGAAGGCTGCGCCATTGTCCAAGTTTTCGCGTAGCCACGGCTCTCCGAAACCCAAGCTACTCCACTGCCACCGCGGATCACAGCCAAGACCAAATCCCCTTCCGCCCAGACCGTCGTCTCAGCAACAGAAGGGTCCAATTCCTTGGGATAAGGCACCAACACAGAATTCCAGTGCAAAAAATCACAACCACGACTCACCGCCACCACCGGCAACCCGTCCTTATCCTGCCCCCCCGTGATGTAACTACCGTTCGCCATCCTCACCAGCTCGTCGTAAGGCCAGCAATTCTGCATCAGAATCCCACGCGAGGCTCACTTGTCCTCGGCCTCGTCCAGCACAAAAGCCTCCCCTTGCAAATCCCTAAAACGCCTGCCCCCTGGCTTCCCTTCCCCAAACCTCGTACCTATCGTCCACAACTCCCCCTGGTGCCGGAACAAGATCCCATGGCTATGGCGGTCTGCACATGGAAACCCAGGCTCGACTACTTCCAGTTCCTACCATGTCTTGCCCCCGTCCAATGAACGCTTCCCACGCAAAGTCTCATGCGGCCCGTTTTCATTGATTGGGCTATTGGCCCAATTCGCATAGAACATGCCCTTATGCTCAATGATGGCCGCCCCATGGGGGAATTTTGGATCTTCCTCCCCTGGTCTGTGTACCGTACTGTGCACAATCCTCTCAGCAAAGGGGATTTTTGCAGAGTCACTAGGAATTTCCCCACCGGCCCTGAGGGGATAAGTCCCATCGGGATCGAGTTGCCCCTCTTTTCCGACAGACAGGAGGCCACACAGGGCAAAGGAAAACAAAGCGAAACAGAATTTTTTCATGGCAGAACAGAACCAATGGGCATTTGAAAGGGAATGGCAACGAATCCCCAAAACTGCCAGGAACTCGACAGCCTTCTCTCCGAACCAGACGAGTCCACCATCGAATCCATCAGGATGAGCTCAGGCGATTTCGCCGTCCTCGGGGCGTCAGGCAAGATGGGTTACCACCTTTGTCGGATGCTTACCCGTTGCATACATGCCATTGGAAGCCAGCAGGAGGTCCATGCCGTCTCGCGGTTCACCTCCCTTCGCTCGCGTGAGGATTTCGAAAACCTAGGATGCCAAGTCCACCCCGCCGACCTCAGCCACCACACCCAACTCGGACAACTCCCCGACACCTGTAACATCTTCTTCCTTGCAGGGGTAAAATTCGGCACTGCCAACGACACGGCACTCCTCCAGAAGATGAATGTCGAAATGCCCAGGATGGTCGCGGAAAAGTTCCAAAACTCCAAAATCGTCGCCCTCTCCA
>JAYPDO010000037.1:0-4737 GCA_038125285.1 Opitutia bacterium | reverse complement strand
CGTCTACTCCTTCACCACCCCAGAGTCCGGCGGCTCCGTAGAAACCGACGCCACCGACCCGCCTGGTGAATACGCCAGATCCTGCCTCGGTCGTGAGGATGCATTCGTGGATGCTGCCCAAAAATACGGGACAAAATCCGCCCTCATCCGCCTGAATTACAGTATCGACCTACGCTACGGTGTCCTTCATGACTTAGCCAAAAACATCCTCTCTAGCCACCCCATCGACCTCTCCATGGGCTACGTCAACCTCATCTGGCAGGCAGACGCACTCCGCCACATCCTCCGTAGCCTCGGCTATGTAACCGCCCCTCCGGAAATCCTCAACATTACCGGCTCCGAAGTCCTCAAAGTCCGCGACCTTGCAACGGCTTTAGGCCACCGCCTCGACAAAACGCCAGTGTTCACAGGGCAAGAGTCCCTTTCCGCTTGGCTCAATAATCCAAAAAAGTCACACAGAATATTTGGAAAACCAGCTACCCCTATCCACGCCATGCTCGACATGGTCGCCGAATGGACAAAAGCTGGCCGGGAATCTTTAGGCAAACCCACCCATTTCCAAACCCGCGATGGCCAATACTAACCCCACCTGGAAACAATCCCTCGACGACGGCGTTGCCATCCCAGCCATGCCCCTCGTCCTGATTGACGACGCAACTTGGTCCCGACAATACCAGCGGACACTCCTGCATTACTACGTGGACTCCGGGGCAGGTGGCATCGCCGCAGGTGTCCACACCACCCAATTCGCCATCAGGGAGCCCAAGCATAACCTCTATAAGCCTGTCCTCGAATTCGTTTCGCAAACCCTGGACGAACTCGCCCCGGACAACTTTGTCCGAGTCGCTGGTATCTGTGGAAAGACACAGCAAGCAACAAGCGAAGCCCAAACCGCGGCCAACGCAGGTTACCACGCCGGGCTCCTGAGCCTTACCGCGATGAAGGATGAAGCGGAGGACGCGATAGTCGCCCACGTCAGGGAAGTCGCCAGCATCATCCCCGTTTTCGGCTTCTACCTACAGCCCACAATCGGCGGTTGCCTCCTCCCCTACAGCTTCTGGCAAAAGTTTTGCCTAATTGAAAACATCACCGCCATTAAGGTCGCTCCATTCAACCGCTACCACACCTGGGACGTTGTCCGGGCAGTAATGGAATCCGGGCGCGAGGACATCGCCCTCTACACAGGCAACGACGACAACATTATCAACGACCTCCTCACCCCCTTCACCTACCAAGGCCAAACCCGCTATATCGTCGGCGGACTACTCGGACAATGGGCCGTCTGGACCAAAGCTGCCGTAGAAATGCTCAATGCCATCAAGTCGGCACGGAAACACGAAAAACTACCGATCGACTGGCTATCCAAGAACATGGCCCTCACGGATGCCAACGCCATCCTCTTCGACGCAGCCCACGACTTCCACGGCTGCATTCCCGGACTCCTTGAAGTCCTTCGCCGCCAAGGCCTAGTCCCAACAAACCGCTGTCTTGACCCCAACGAAATCCTCTCCCCCGGCCAAGCCCAAGAAATCGACCGCATCTACCAAGCCTACCCCGACCTCACCGACGACGCCTTCGTCCGGAAAAACCTCCCCAAATGGCTCCCCAATTAAGTTGGGCTTCCAAGCCAGACAAAGACTTCAAAAATCAACATTCCCCATTCATCAATCTTCCGTTCAAACGCGCGCCTAAAGCCTAAAAACTGTCTTCGCATTCCCATAGAGGATCTTCCGCTCGATCGCCTTGCTCATGGCCAAACGCCGTACGATCGCCAGGGTCGTAAAACCGATGCACCCTTTCGACTGCCCGTCCGAATCCGGGCAATCGCTCCCGAACATGATCTTATCCTGGTGCCGCTCCAGGAACCATTGGGCATGCTCCTCGTCACGCAACATCGAGTTCCGCCCGGAACCCGCGGAAAGGTCGGCATACATGTTTGGGTAATCCTTTAGCAAGCGGTCAGAAATCCCCCCCGCCACGACAGGTGTCCTTGGATACATGGCCGACGGGCAATGGTGCTTGTCGATATTCCCCCACCAAGTCTGGGCATGGCCGATGAACTTCACATCGGGGAATTTTTCCAAAGTCTTATGGAACCGCTCGATCCCAGTATTATAGGAACCATCCTGGAAGTGCATCAAAACCGGTACATCATACTCGCGGGCAATCTCAGCGAGCTGCCATATGTACTTGGAATCACAAGGAACATTGAACTTCTGCTCCCCGATCACCACCGCCCCGGCCTTCAAAAACTTCTCCAATGTTTTCCGAGCCTCCGGGATATCCGGCACCTCGTTCGCCCCAAACCGGAAGGCGCTACCGTACTTCTCCGCCATTGCCTGCGAGGCCTCATTCGGAAGTACATTGGCCGCCAGTCCGTTTGAGCGCCCATCGTGGGTGGACGCCCTTTCCAATGCGCGCCCCGAAGGGAGGAGGATGGTCGTCGTCACCCCCATCTTCCTCTGGTGCTCCGCCAACTGTTCGTCTGATCGGAACTTGTAGTTCGTATGCTGGTGGATATCAATGACCGGTTCCGGTGCCGACTCCCCTCCCAAAACCCTCCCAACTGGCAAGGCGGAAACCCCGGCCAAAACTCTCCTGCGTGAAATATTGAGTAATTGATCCATTATTAATTTTTAACAAGTATCTTTATTTACTGCCTCCACTTTGTCCATCAGACTGCCCTTGTCATGAATAAATTTCCCTTGTCCCTTGGTCTACTGGCCCTGGCCGCCCTCCATTCCGAAGAACCGACTGCCAAACCCGAAGAACTCCCCCGGATCGAGCCCACCGAGGCAGAGCAAGCCCAAAAGACTTTCCAAATCAAAGCGGGCTTCCGCATTGAATTGGCCGCAGCCGAACCGGAAGTTGTTGACCCGGTATCCATGGCCTTCGACGCCGACGGCCGCCTCTATGTCGTCGAAATGATCGGCTATTCCGAACGTAGGGACGACAAAGCTGGACGCATCCGCCTCCTAGAAGATGAAGATGACGATGGCCGCTACGAAAAAGCCACGGTCTTCGCCAAAGACCTTGCCTGGCCTACTGGAGTGCATTGCTGGAAGGGGGGCGTCCTTGTAATCGTCACACCCGACCTCCTCTACTTCAAGGACACCAACGGAGATGGCGTCGCGGATGAGAAAAAAGTCATTTTTACAGGCTTCGGCAAAGACCGTCCCAGGCTCAACATGCAAGCCCTCCCGAATAGCCTCCGATGGGGCTTAGATAACCGGATTTACGGAGCGACATCCATGAACGGTGCAGTCCTGACCTGTCTCGAAAAACCGAATGAACCGCCACTCCGCCTCACTGGTAGTGACTTCTCCTTCGACCCTGAAATCCTCGACCTCCGCATGGAATCCGGAGGTGGCCAACATGGCGCAACCTTTGACGACTTTGGGAACCGCTACGTCTGCAGCAACAGCCGCCATATCGAAGCCATCGCTTACGCCGCACGCTATGCAAACAATCCGGACTTCCCCATGCCGGTTGCCCGTGCCAGCATCGCCTCAGACGGCAATGCCGCCCCAGTTTTCCGCATCAGCCCGGACGAGCCCTGGCGCATAGTCCGCACAAGATGGCGGGTAGCGGGAAAAGTCAAGGGGCCGATCGAAGGCGGCGGGAGGGTTTCCGGATACTTTACCGCCGCCACCGGCATCACCATCTATCGAGGCGGTTTGTACGGTGAAGAATTTTTGGGCAACGCCTTTACCGCCGACGCAGGGAGCAACCTCGTCCACCGAAAAATCCTCAAATTTGCCGACAATATCCTCCCCGAAGCCAGCCGCCCTGAGTCCGAGAAGGAAACCGAATTCCTCGCGTCGACAGACAACTGGTTCCGCCCCGTCCAACTCGCCAATGGCCCGGACGGAGCACTTTACGTCCTCGACATGTACCGCGAAGTCATCGAGCACCCATGGTCTCTCCCAGAAGGCATCAAAAAATACCTCGACCTAAACAGCGGCAACGACCGGGGCCGCATCTGGCGCATCGTCCCTAAAGGTTCCATAACGAAAAAGGCACCAAAACTCTCCAATGCCTGCCCCGTCGAACTCGTCCGCCAACTCTCCAGCCCCCATGCATCGCTCCGCGAAACCGCCTCCCGGCTACTATACGAAAAGCAAGATACCTCCATTGCCCCGGAACTCACCGAACTCCTTTACAACTCCCAATACCCACTTGCCCGCCTCCATGCAATGGCCGCACTCTCGGGCCTAGGCAAACTGGAAGATCGGCACATCACGCGCGCACTGACCGACAACCACCCAGGCGTCCGCATCCATGGCCTCCGCCTTTCGGAGACACGCGACCCCCAATTGCTCAAAACCCACATCCCCGCCCTCGCCAGGGATTCATCCCCCCTTGTCCGTTACCAACTGGCATTGACCCTGAGCATCGTCAATGTACCTGGGAAGATTGACGCCCTCCTGAAACTGCTCAACCAGCCAACATCTAATCCCTACACCAAAGCAGCCATTTACAGTGCCCTCTACCCTCACGAAAAGGAACTGTCCAAGCATCCCTCCGTAGGCTTGGCCACCCTCAAGAAAATCCAAAACACACTCCACCCACCAAAAGCCGAAAAGCCCAAAGTCCTCCAACCACCCCTAGCCCCAAAGGCAACATCCAAACAAAAGGCCGAGACTCTCGAGTACTACCGCCCTGCCCTGGAACTCAAGGGCATAGCTCGGCGTGGAAGCGAAACCTTTCGCGAGCGCTGCGCATTCTGCCATCTAG
>JAYPDO010000036.1:0-29254 GCA_038125285.1 Opitutia bacterium | reverse complement strand
GACATGACCGGATCCATTTCATAAAAGTTGTCGTGGGACACATACTCATGAAACCCCAACTTCGCTGGGTTGGTCGGGGAATCCGCTTTGACCGGGCCGAGGTGCCACTTCCCGAAATGCCCGCAACGGTATCCCGCTTTCCCTAACAAATGGGCAATCGTGACCTCCTCCGGCCGGATAGAATAGCCGGGGTGGAAAGTGCCGTATCGGTTTGGATGCCTGCCAGTGATGAAACTGCCTCGCGTCGGTGAACAGGTCGGGTGCCCTGCGTAAAACCGGTCGAGCCGCAAACCAGTCGCCGCCATTTCGTCCAGCACGGGGGTCTTCACATACGGATGCCCGTTATAACCCGTTTCGCTCCAACCATGGTCATCACCCATCATGAGGACGAAGTTTGGCCTCCCCTCTGCGGATAGGGTTGCCAACAATCCAATCGCGAGGACGGGGAACAAGACTTTCATGGTTAGGAGGCTCCTCAAACGGAGAAGTGGAGGGTTTTGATGAGGACAAAGAGGGTAAAAAGGATGGCGATGGCGTGCAAAGCCAGACCCAATACGGCTACGGCCACACCAATCCAGTTCCAAGAATGTTTGCCCGCAATCACCCCCAACCAACCGGCGACGAATCCAAAAACCGACAACAACAAGAACACGGGGATCCACAACCATATCCCGACCGCACTATTCAACCAAGTGCTCAGGAACGCCAGCACGGCGGAAATGATGGAAGCGCATGCACAAGTCAGGGTGGGCAAATCCCCTGTAGGCCGTTTATCGTTAGGATCCCTTGGCATGAGGGAAAAAACGGCTATGCGCGGCGGCGGCATTTGCAAGTTTAACCTGTCCATCCAAAGGGGATAAATCTTGAGATAGCCAGTAATATCTCCAAGAAGCTGGATCGCAAAATTTGTAAAACCCATGGAAACCCATCCCAAATCCCAAACCGACTCACAGGACAAAGTCCTTATCATCGTGGGCGACGCCTCAGAAACAGTCGACACCCTCTACCCCTATTACCGCCTCCAGGAAGCCGGATTCCTCCCGGTGGTCGCCGCACCGGAAAAGCGTAAATACCAGATGGTCATGCACGAAGTTCGCCCCGGTTGGACCATCACGAGGGAATGGGAAGGCTACCAAATCCAGGCAGACGTCACCTTCGCTGAAATTGACCCCGACGACTATCTCGGCATCTTCTTCAGCGGTGGCCGGGCACCGGAATACATCCGCTATGACGAAGACCTCGTCCGTGTGACCCAAGCCATGTTCGACGCCAACAAGCCCTGTTGCAGCGTCTGCCACGGAGTCGAAATCCCGGCCTATGCCGACCGAGTCCGCGGCCGCAAAATGGCCACCGTCCCCAAATGCCAGTTCGACCTCGAAGTGTGCGGCGGCATCTTCGTCAACGAACCTTGTGTCATCGACGGCAACCTCGTCAGCGGTCGCACCTTCCATGACCACGGCTTCTACGTCGCCCCCTGGATCAAAATGTTGGAAGAAGCCCGCGACTCGAAGTAACCATTCCTGCAATGAACCCGCACCTCTCCCTCCGGCTCCCGCGCCGCGCCGCACTCCAAGCTACCTGCGGAGGGTTCCTCGGCCTTGCCACCGCCGACCTCCTCCGCGCACAATCCGCCTCCAAGCTCCAGCCCAAGGCCAAGAGCGTCATCCACCTCCACCTCGCGGGCGGATTTGCCCAACAGGAATCCTTCGACCCAAAGCCAGAAGCCCCCTCCGAGTACCGGGGTGCCTTCAATGTCATCAAGACCAACACCGGGGAAATCTTTAGCGAAAACTTCCCCCGCATGGCAAAAATCGCGGACAAAATCTCCGTCATCCGCTCCTGCTATTGCCGTATCCCTGACCACAACCTCGCCACCTACCACCTCTTCACCGGATACCTCCCAACCCCCGTCATCGACTACCCGCAAATGGGCGCCGTCATTGCCCATGAATACGGCCCGAGGGAACAAATGCCCCCGTATATCGCCGTACCTAACGGGGATTCCACCAGTGGAGGGACAGGGTTCCTCAGCAGCAAATACGGTGCGTTCGAACTCGGTGCCGACCCAGGTGGCCGGGGCGAATTCCGGGTAAAGGACCTCTCCATGCCACCGGGCATGACCATGGAGCGGTTGGAGCGCCAACGCAAAGCCGGCGAAATCTTGGGAAACAACATCCGCAAAATCGGCGCGGACCTGGACAAGGTCGACACCATGGACCAGTTCGGGGAACAAGCCTGGACGCTCATCAGCTCCGAAAAAGCCCAACGCGCCTTCTCCATGGACGAAGAACCGGAACACATCCGCAAACTCTATGGCACCGGCTACAACTTGAAATTCCGGAACGAACCCGCCGCCGTCAACGAACGCCTCCTGCTCGCCCGCCGCCTGGTGGAATCCGGGGTCCGCTTCGTCACTATCCGATTTGGGGGTTGGGACAACCACGTGGACGTCAAATCCTCCTTCCTGGACAAAGCCCCTCCCCTCGACCACGCCATCTCTGGCCTCATCACCGACCTCGACCAACGCGGGCTGCTCGACGAAACCCTCGTCATGGTCACCTCCGAGTTTGGCCGCACCCCCAAAGTAAACAAAGACAGCGGGCGCGACCACTGGGCACGCGTCTACTCCATGATGTTGGCCGGAGGCGGCATCAAGCGAGGCTACATCCACGGCTCGTCCGACTCAACCTCCTCGGAACCAGCCAGCGACGCCGTGCCCCTTGAAGACTTCCTCCACACCGTCTACCACCAACTCGGCATCGACGCGAACCGCGAACTCCTCGCCTTCGGCACCCGCCCCATCGAAATCGTCAAAGGCGGCAAACTCGTGGAAAACCTCGTGGCATGAAAGGTAAGCTGCTCCTTTGCACCCTCCCCGTATTCCTCGCCACAAACCTGCTTGCAGGCCGCCCCCAAAGGCACATTGAGGAAACCATGCCCCGCGCCGCACAACGGGGCACAACCGTGGAGGTGGCCATCCGGGGACTCGGACTCGCCGCCCCGAGGGAAGTAGTCTTCTATAGGGGCGGCATCGAAGCCGTGGATTTTACCCCGATGGAAAAGCTGGAACGGGTCACGAACCTCGCCCACGGTATCCAAATCGCGGAGGAAATCCGTTGCAAATTCAAGGTCGCGCCAGATTGCCCGGTAGGGGAACACCCTTTCCGCATCCGCACTGCCACCCAACTCAGCACCGTCGGGACGTTTTGGGTCACACCCTTCCCCCTCGTCCAAGAGGCCGAAGCCGAAGGTTACGGGAAAAATGACACCCCACAAACCGCCGAAACCCTCCAAACTTCCCCAGCCACAATTTACGGAAAAATCGCTAAGGGCGACCCCGACAACTTCCGCATCACCCGCAAAACTGGCGAGCGCATTTCCGTGGAAATCGACTGCGTCCGCCTCACTGACCTGGCCTACGGCGAAGGGGAGTTCGACCTCCGTGCCAGGGTGTATTCCCCAGACGGCAAACTCCTCAAGGAAAACGACGACAGCCCGCTCCACCGACAAGACCCCATCCTCACAACCCTCGCCCCCAAGGACGGCGACTACACCGTCGAAATTTCCCAATCTGTCTACACCCCGCGCGGAAGGGTCTTCTACCTTGCCCATATCGGCAAATTCCCCCGACCCCAAACTGCTTTCCCACTCGGCGGGCAACCGGGCGAAAAGCTCCAGCTCCAAGTCCCTGGATTTGCGGACAAAACGACCGTCCGACTGCCAGAAATCGGGGAAAGCTACGCCTGGTATCCCGAGGCCGAAGGAGAGCAAGCGCCCTCCCCTATTTCCCTACGCATCGCAAAACTTCCTAACCAGTTTGAAAACACCCAACCCATCCAGCTTCCTGCCGCCCTCAACGGTATCATCACCAAAACACGGGAAAAGGACATTTGGAAGCTCCAAGCTAACAAAGGCGACCGCCACCAAGTACAAGTCTTCGCCCGTGGACTGGGCTCCCCTCTGGACGCCAAAATCAGCATCCACGAGGATGGTTCGGACAGGCCAACAATCCAGGCAGACCAAGTCAGCCCGGGCGACAGCCCCTACTACTCCATGTCCAACCAAATCCGCCGCAAGGCCCTGCTCGACCCAATTGTCCTCTGGGAACCCAAATCCGACGGCACCCACATCCTCGAAATCACGGATGTACGCGGCATGGGTTCGCCGGATTCTACTTACCGCATCGAAATCTCCAAAGTCCGCGACGCCATCCACACCTACCTTTCCCCCAGGGTCATCGACAGCATGCAATGCCCACGGCTCACCTCCCCGACGATTTCCCAAGGCGGAAGGTGGACAATGTCTTTCCTTCTCAAGCAAGGCCTAGGGAACGAATATTCCGGGGACATCCGCCTCGAAGCCGAGGGATTGCCAAAAGGAGTCGCAATGTGGTCTCCAACCTTCCCTGCAAATGCCAGGGAAATCCCAGTCCACTTCACTGCCTCAAAGGATACCCCGCAGCAATCCGCAATCTTCGAAGTCCATGCCGTGGCAGCGGACGCCAGCACCAAATTGGAAAGCCGTTGCCAGGAATCTTTCCCCTACCTCAGCCGCTCCGGCGGACGCGCCCGCCATCCGGTCTCGGTAGATAGCTACATCCTCGCCGTCACGAAGCCCGCTCCCTTTTCCCTCACTGTCGAACCGCCTTCCATCCCGCTCGTCCGCAACGGCGAGTTGTCACTAACCGTCAGGGCAGAGCGGGCGGAAGGTTTTGACGAAGCCATCGAAGTCAAAAGCGAATGGCTCCCGACCGGAGTAAGCTCTGCCCCCGCGGCTCTCATCCCGGCCGGACTGTCCGAAATCGCGTTCAACCTCTCCGCCAGTGGTGGCGCGGCCTTGCAAACCAATCAAATCTCCCTCATCGGCACGACCCTCGAATATGGCGAAAGCGGGGCATACACTGGGGTCGGCAGGACAAGGGTGGCCAGCGAGTTCTTCCCCATCGAAGTCGTCGACCCGCATTTCCAACTCAAGAGTTCCCCCACTGCCATCCGTCGGGGTCAAACGGCGCAATTCGTCTGGCAAGTTGAGCACCTCCGCAAGTTTGAGGGTAAGGCGTGCGCAACTCTCCTTGGCCTGCCCAAAGGGGTGGAGGCAAAAGGCACCGCGAACCTGGAATCCGGCTCCCACCAAATCGCCTTCGAACTCATGGCCAAATCGGACGCCCTCATCGGGAACTATCGCGAACTCACCTGCGAAGTCAGCGTCCCCGAAGGCGGTCAAATGGTAAGGCAACGCATCGGCAAAGGCATCCTACGCATCGACCCGGCTTTGAACTAATGGGAGAGGCCGTTTATAAACCCCTTATTGGGGGTACAAAAGCACCTAAAATTTTGAAATCCACACAGTAACAATTCCCTCAAAACGGCGGATGCAAACCACCGCGCTTGGTACACCAATGAGGCCATCCATTCCCTTTCTCGCAATACTCTTAGCTGCCGACCTTACCGCAGGAACAACCCAACCGCCCAGCTTCCGCAACGACATCATGCCCATCCTTTTCCGTGGGGGTTGCAATTCCGGCACTTGCCACGGTTCGTCCAGGGGCAAGGACGGCTTCATCCTCTCCCTCTTCGGCTTCGACCCCAAAGGCGATTACTACCGCATTACCCAGGAACTCCCTGGACGCCGCATCAACATCGCCGCACCGGAAAAGAGCCTGCTCCTGCTCAAGGCGACCGGACAAGTGACCCATACCGGGGGCGAAGTATTCAAACAAGACAGCGACTACTACCGCACCCTATTGGATTGGGTTTCCGCCGGTGTACCGGACGACGCGGAGAAAGTCCCCTTCCCAGTAGAAATCCAATTGGAGCCGAACAACTTCGTCTTTTCCAGCAATGGCAAACCTGTCCAGTCCAAGGTCACGGCAAGGTACTCCGACGGACAAACCCGGGACGTGACCCACCTGGCCCGCTTTTTCTCTAACAATCCCGACTCCTCCAAAATAGACAAATACGGCCTGGTCACACCGACCGGCAGAGGCGATACTAGCGTCTTTGCCCAGTTCAACCGCTTCACTGTGGGTTCCGAGGCCATAGTCCTCCCTGGGGGTTCGGACTTCAAATGGAGCCACCCGGCAGCTAAGAACTACATCGACGAAGCGGTCTACGGACGCCTTGAAAAGCTCCACATCCAGCCCTCCGGTATCTGCGACGACGAGACCTTCCTACGCCGTGCCTATCTCGACTTGGCCGGGCACCAACCAACAATCTCCGAATATCGGAAATTCATGGCTGACCATTCGGATGGTAAGCGCACCAAGCTCATCAAGGAATTGATTGCCAGCAAGGATTTTGCCGAAGTATGGGCGGCCATTTGGGCGGAAGCACTCCGCGTTATCGGTGGAAACTACACACCGTTGGCCACAGACGTAAAGGCCGCCGACGCCTACTACCGCTGGATTCGCCAAAGCTTCTTGGAAAACCGCCCTCTTAGCGAATTCGTCTCTGAACAAATTACCGCCACTGGTAGCAACCTGACTTACGGGCCGGCCAACCTTTACACCATGCTGGTCAACAGTCCAAAGTTCACGCCAAAAGCCTTTGCCGCAGACTTTTCCCAACTCTTCCTGGGCATCCAAATCCAATGCGCTGAATGCCACAACCACCCATTTGACCGCTGGACAATGAACGACTATTACCAGTTCGTCAGCTTCTTCACCGGGATTGAACGGCGGCTCGGGGCGGAACCCCGGGAGTTCTTCATCTACAACGAGATCCAAGCCCGCCCGGCTCTCCACAAAGTCGACAACCGCCCGATGCCTGCCCGGGTGCTGGGAGGCGAAGAAGACGCGCCGAAGGATACCGACCAACGCGAAGCCCTCGCCCATTGGCTTACTGCCAAGGACAACCGCATCTTCGCCCGCAACATGGCCAACCGCATCTGGGCACGCTTTTTTGCCCGTGGATTGGTCGAACCGGTGGACGACATGCGGATTAGTAACCCGCCGACCAACGGCCCGCTCCTGGACGCCCTGGCCGAACGCCTCGCTTCCAGCCACTACGACCTCCGAAACCTCGTTGGCGACATCTGCAACTCCTACACCTACCAGCGTGCCGCCACCCCAAACGAAACCAACGTACTGGACTCCCGCCAATTCTCCCGCGCCCAACTCCGCCGCCTCCGCGCAGACATCCTCCTCGACTCCATCATTGTCGCCACCGAAAGCGAAAGGAATTTCAAAGACTTCCCGCCGGGAACCCGCGCGATAGAATTTTATCCAAGAAACGTCTACGAAGGAGCGGTCGACCCATTCCTCACCACCTTTGGCCGCTCCCCGCGCAAAAGCATATGCTCCTGCGAAACCCGCATGGAGCCCAATCTCTCCCAAGTCCTCCATCTGATGGTCGGCGACACAGTTAGAGAGGCCGTCCGGAAGGGCGGAATAGTGGAAAAACTGATAAAGGAAGGCAAGTCAGGGGTGGCCATCGTCGAAGAACTCTTCATCCGCGCCCTTACCCGTAAACCTACGGCGGAAGAAGTGGCAGGGCTACTCAGGCTCATCCCGGAGAAGAACCCGGAACTCGGCTACCAGGACATTTTCTGTGCGCTGCTCCAGTCCACGGAATTCGCGTTCAACCACTAGACCGGAGAGGCGAACTTTGTTTGCCGAAAAAGCGCGAAGGGCTACCGACGTTGCAGCCCCACCATCGCCTTACCTAATGCATCGCCGATGAGGAAGTAGCTTTCTGCATTCCCAAACCAATGGTGGCCATGCCCCACGTTGGGGGAATCCTCCTTCGGTCTGGCAAATTGGGTGGTCTTTACGAACTGCACCGACCCCTTCCATTCCTCCCGATCGCATGCTTTCCTCTGGGCTTCGCGGAGGGCTTTCATATTCGCCCCGACATCCTCGCCGCCATTGCCAAGTTCGCCGACCACGACGGGCAAGTCCTGTGTTCCCAAACTTGCCCGGACATCCTTTATCAAATGGACGAGGTTTTGTTCGTATTCCGCCCGGGCTTTTTCGTCGAACATATCGTTCCAGCCCTGGAACCATACAAAGCCGGCCCACTCTGGCTCCAAACCCTTCAACGAGGGGAATTCCATACAAACATTGGCCAGGGCTTCGTCCACTTCTTGGAGCATTTTGTGGTAATACTCGCCAGTCTCGCCTCCTGCGGAAGGCGGACGGAAGTCTTTATAAAGGCTTTTGCCTCCCCATGCGGTTTTGATGAGGAGTACCGGTTCGCAAAAATGTCCGCCCAAGCGATGGCCAATTTGTAACTCCGGCCCTATGTGGTGGCGGATTTTGTCACTCCCATAACCTGTATACCCTATCCCTACGCCCCCGGCCATGACCCCTTGGCGATTACGGAACCGGATAAAGGCGTCGTCCCTGACTAACCAATCGCCTTCCGGGGTTTTCAGGTGGGTGAAAAGGTGCGATTTCTTCGGGTCTTGCATCACACGGAGCAGCGTTCCCTTGCCGCCGTTGTAGTACTGAGGATGATCCATATCGACCACTCCCTGCCCCTCCATGTTGGACTGGCCGGCCAAGAGGAAGACCTTGAAAGGCTTGGCCTGGGTTGTAGTGGCAAAGATTGTTAAGAGGAGGAAGAGTTTCATCAATGTTGGAGCGGCATACTTTGGTTGCCGTAATGTAGTTGTGGAAAGGAAAATATGGCGACCGAAGTTCGCCGCTACGTTTAGCGGCTTCGTTCGAGGGCGAACATTTTTAACAACCATGCTTCCAAATTTTGGACGACTTCCTGGTTTTCAGCGGCTACATCCTGGGTCTCGGCGATGTCCTCACGGATATTGTATAGCCGCCATGTCCCTAGGAAAGGTTGGCCTTTGGGGCGTTCCCGACCACCGGAACCGTTGCCCATGACGAGTTTCCAGTTGCCGTCCCGAAGCGCGAACATCCCGGCAGCAGAGTGATGGACAACCGGTGCTCGGTTAAATTTCCCCTTGCCTTGGAGGAGCGGAAGCAGGCTGAAACTGTCCTGCGCGCCCTCTTTGTTTGCGGGAAGTTTGGTTTTGGCGACTGCGGCGGCTGTGGCAAAGAAGTCAGTGTGGCAAACGGGGACATCGCAGGTCGTCCCGGCTTCCACGCCTTTGGGCCAGCGGACGAAGAACGGCACCCGGTGGCCACCATCCCAAATATCGGCCTTGGTTCCCCGGAGGGGTCCGTTGGCAGTATGGTCGCCCTCGTAGAAAGCCTGTACGGATGGATCGGCGACATGGTTAGGCTCTGACTTGTCGGTCAACCGGTACATGAATGAACCGTTGTCGCTTGTGTAGATGACCAGGGTATTGTCCGTAATGCCCGAATCGTCCAAAGCCTTAAGGACTTCACCGACCGTCCAGTCTACTTGGATGACAAAGTCACCGTAGGGTCCGAGTTTCGATTTCCCTTGGAAACGGGGATGCGGCATCACGGGTTTGTGGGGTGCGGTCAGAGGGAAATACAGGAAGAACGGCTCCGATTTTTTGGCACGGGAACGGATGTAGCCACAGGCTTCCTCGGTGAGCTTGTCCAGGCAGTCAATGATGGAGAAATCGGATCCCAGCTCCCCTTTCCTAAGGAATGCCGGGAAGGATTGGGCTTCCTGGGTGCGGTCGGGTTTACCGGTGATTTCGTGCCCATCAACATAGACATAAGGAGGAAAATCCAAGGAAGCCGGGATGACCAGGGAACTGTCGAACCCGACATCCACGGGCGAATAGTCGAGGGGTTTGTTCCAATCCCAGTTGCCCGCGTCGTCCTTCTGGAATCCCAAGCCCAAGTGCCATTTACCGACCACCCCGGTATGGTAACCCGCAGCCTTCAAGTGCGAGGCGACAGTCGGGCGACCCTTTTCGATGAGCGGGGTGCCGTAGCCGTTCTGCACTCCATTTTTCAACCGGCTCCGCCAGCAGTAACGCCCGGTCAGCACACCATAGCGTGTCGGGGTGCAAACAGCGGAGGGTGAGTGCGCGTCCGTGAACGTCATCCCCTCATTGGAAAGGCGGTTAAGGTTGGGCGTCGGGATTTTAGAATTGGGATTCAATGCCTGGACATCGCCATAGCCCATGTCGTCGGCCAGAATGAAAACGATGTTCGGGCGGTCGACGGCCTGGAGGAACGTCGCGAGGAAGAAGGTGATGATGAAGATGCGGTTCATGGTAGTAATAAATTGGACGGGTACGACGGATCAAGCTGATCCAATGTGGCCAACCATCCAATGCAAGCCTACAAAGCGGGCGTCTGCTTACTCCACCACAATTTCCGCCGTGGCGGTATTGCCATTGCCCGAGGTGCAGCAGATCAGGAACTTCCCCCGTTCCAGCGGGAATTGGAGGACTTCCTTGGGCTTGGCCTTGGCGTGGAAGGATCCATTGACAAACCAGTACAATTCCTCGTCGCCATCGGCTTGCAGGGTGAGGCTCGGGGATGGTTGGCCGGGTAGGATGGCAAAGGTCTGGCCGTTGACCGGATGGAGGATGCGGGTCTTGGAATCCTTGGTGGGCAAGGTTGCGTGGGGTTGGCCACAATTTCCAGTGCAGGGAAGGTTTTGGGAAACTCCGGGAATGTACCAATCCGGGATGGTGACCTTGCAAAATTGGGAGGCAGGCAACCCTGTCGCCTGGCAAACTTGCCTTTGCTCCATCATCAACGTCCAGTCAGGCTTCGCTGGAAAATCCTGGAGGTTGGGAAGGTCATGGAAAATGTCGAGGGCAAGGGGCGCGGCATCCACGATCCCTGTCAATCCTGGGCAAGGGGTGCCCTCCGGGTTCCCCAACCAGACGCACACAACGTATTGCTGGTTCCAGGCAACTGTCCAGGCATCCCTCGAACGGGCGGACGTGCCAGTTTTCCAGGCGACTTTGGTACGGTTGGCCTCCCCTGTATGCCCGTAAGCGGCGAAATCTCGCTCGGTGCCGGAAATGATATCGCCTACCATCCATGCAGCCTCCCCGGAAATTGGGCAACCGGGCTTGGACGCGGCTAGTTTGGCGTAGGCACGGGCAAGTTCGAGCGGGCGGATTCCGGCACCTCCTAATACCAAGTTCAGGCCATATTGTCCGACCGATTGGTCCAATGACCGGATGCCGAGGCCCTGCAAAGTATCGAGGAAGTTTTGGAGGCCGGCCTTTTCCACGACTTCGATTGCCGGAAGGTTCAGGGATTCGACCAAGGCTTTCCTGGCCGTAACTTCCCCGCGGAAGGAGCCGTCGAAGTTCCCTGGTTGATAACCGGGATGCAAGGAGGCTTCGTCCCGGAGGATGGACGAGGGGACCAATTCCCCCCGGTCGAACGCAAGGGCATAGGCAAAGGTTTTCAATGTGGAACCTGGGGAGCGGAGGGCGAGGGAGGAATTATACTGCCCGGCCTTTTCGGAATTTTCAAAATCCGGGGAACCCACCATGGCCAGGATGTCGCCAGTCGGGACATCAAGGACCAGGATGGCCGCCCCGCCCGCCTTCTCAGGGGAATGGTGTACCAAGTGCCCCTCGGCCATCTTCTGGAGACTCAGGTCCAGGGTGGTTTGGGTTTGGAAGGGATTCCCTGATGCCGCTTGATGGCATTCAACCCGGCCTTGGAGGACGGCATCCACGAAATGCGGGGCAAAGAAAGGCGGGGTTGCAAGGTTGAGCCGGACTGGAAGCTCGACCACCTTGTCAGTGCTTTCGTGGGAGAGCTTCCCGGCATTGGCCATGGAGGCCAGGACAGTCTCCCTACGTTTCATCGCCCGGTACGGATACCGGTCGGGGCGCAACCGGTTGGGGCACTGGGGCAAACCTGCGAGCAATGCCGCCTCGTCCAGGCTTAGGTCCACAGGTTCCTTGGAAAAGTAGTAGAGGCTCGCCGACCGGATGCCAAGCAAGTTCCCGCCGAACGGTGAACGGTTCAGGTATTGCTCCAGGATTTCCTCCTTGGTGAAAAGTCTTTCCATCTGGAGGGCGCGGAAGGCCTCGACCGCCTTGGAGAGGACATTGCGGCGGCGAGGCTTTACAAGACGGACGACCTGCGTGGTGATGGTGGACGCCCCAGAAACGACCCTTCGGTTCCAAACAAATTGGGCACCGGCCCGTGCAGTGGCAAGGAAGTCGACCCCGTGATGTTCATAAAACCGCTTATCTTCCGTGGCCACCATTGCGTCAGGGAGCCATTCCCCTGCATCCTTGAGGCTTACTGGAAAGCAACGCTGCCCGTCCGAGTTGAGGGTTGTCCGGAGGATAGTGCCGTCTTTGTCCGTAATACAGCGGGAGGCATCATACCTGCGGTATTCTTCTTCAGGGAAAGGGAATGCGAACCAAGCGATAGCAAACAGCAGGATCCCGAGCAGGGAGGCAATCCCGGCGTAGCGAAGGAGTAGGATGGCACGTTTTTTCATAATCCTACTCCTGCACGGCCAGGGTTCCCGCTTCGCCGATGGCCTGGATTTCGGTGTCGTACATGCAGACGGCGGACGGGGCAGGCAGGGTGAAGTTCCCTGCTGTCACTGCCCGGACAAGGTATTTATACCGTTGGATGCCTTGGACTGACTTTGGGAAAACGAGGAAACGGTCGTCCCGGTGTTCCTTCTGGCGGATGTTTTCCGAAGGCGCGGAGGATTCGATTTCAAGGCCGGCGGGCAATAAGTCCTGGATAGCAAGGTGGTCGATGGAATTCCCCTTGGTGTCGATGGCGAGTTCAACCTCGAATACATCGCCGCGGCGAAGGGGATGTTCCCCTGTGTCAAAAATCCTGTTGATGGACAGGCCTTGCGACCTCGGTTGCGGTGCGGCCAGAGGGATCCCATCGGTGGACATAGAGTAGTAAAGCGGCCCGGGGCCTTCGTTCTTCAATTGGATGGCCACGGGGATTTTCCCTTCGTGGAAGGCATGGCTTTGGCGCGGGTCTTTGTTATTGAGGGTTTCCCCGTCGATGACCACTTGGGCAAAGGTCTCTTTTTCAGTCCCCGAGAGAAAGCGGGCATACTTCCCAAGGGAAAGTGCGACCATAGCGTTTTCTTGTGTGGACCAACGGAGCTGTTGCCCAAATTTCCCAGTCAACTTTTGGACCAACCTGGCAGTCTGTGCCGAATTGGGATCCATTTCCACATGGAGGCCAAGGAGCAACGCCATCGTGCGGAGGGGGGAACGCAATGTCCTCCAGTCCTCGATCTTCCCGACTTTGTACACGGGAAAGTGAATATCATTGGCCAATTCCAAAGCCTTGCGGCGCTCCCCCGAATGGGCGAAAGCCAGAGCAAGCCGAACTTGTTCCTCCACCTGCAGGCGTCCACGGATTTCCCAATATTTCTTGAGCCACCCCTCTTGCGGCTTGCCTGCCTGCGACATGACCTGAAGCGCGTAAACCAAAAGGGAGTCACGGTATTCCAAATCCTTTCCCGTCATCTGGAGAACGCCGGTTATCCAGTCCAATGCCCTCCCCAGGGCAGCTTTGGGTACAGGGTAGCCAGCGGACTTGGCTTCGAGAAGGAATTGAGTGGCGTAGAGGGTGCCCCAGTCAAAGGCTTGGGAATCCCCGGGCCACCAACCAAAGGATCCTTGTTGATGCTGCATTCCGAGAATCCTTTCGATCCCGGCCTGGACATATTCCCGGACTTCGGCCTCGCGCCCCTTGCCCAAAAGGTCCGTGGCATACAGGAGGGGGAAACTACCGGAAGTCGTTTGCTCCAGACAACCGTAAGGATAATGGACAAGGGATTCCATTACCGGCCCAAGTAACGCGTCCGGAGCAGGCGAGAGTTCCAATTTGCCTTCGGTGGTGGAGGGAAGGAACCCCTGGAAGGATAGCAAGGTAACTTCCTCGCCGGCGGCCAAGACCCCGGTTTCCACTTTGAACTCACGGGCGTAGGCGGGACGGACGGAAAGCTCAATGCGCTCCCGGTAGGTTTCCCCATTTGCGGTAGCTTGGATCACGACCCACTCTTTGCCAGGTTGCCCACCTGCATGCAAATCCAAGGCAGAGGCATAGGACTGCATGGCTGGAATTGTCGTTTCCCTGGAAATTTCTTTTCGTTTTTCCTCACCTACTGAAAGTCCCCCGGAAACCTCGGCCTTCCACTCGATGTGAAGGCTATCCTTTGAATCATTGAAAATACGCAGGGGCATCCGGATCACTTCGCCCGGAGCGAGGAACCTCGGTAAACCGCTGGCCACCGTAAAAGGGCGTTTGATAGAAACTTGGGCTTCTGCCGAACCGAAACTTCCCCCTTTGGCTGCGATGGCCATCAACCGGGCTTTGCCGGAGAATTCCGGGAGTTCCCAAGGGATTTCGACCTCCCCTTCCGGCCCGGTGCGGACAACAGGCTTCCACAAGGCTAGGTTCCGGAACCGCCGGGCTTCATAAGGATTGAGGAAATTGGAAGGGGTTTGAAGCGCCCCCGCCCCGACTTCGAGTTGGCCTTGGATCCCCGTAGTGTCCATTTCGGGGAGCAGGAGGCCATAGGGGTCATGGAGCTGGAATCCGGGTTTACGCACTGAATGGAAGTAAGCAAGGGGATCCGGGGTCGGGAAACGGGTCAGGGACAAGACCCCTTCGTCCACCAATGCGAGGGCAAGTTCACAATCGACAGGATTACCATCCGGGTCGCGGACAAGGATCCTGGACGAAAAAGTTGCGGACGGACTTGCTATATCGGGCGTTTCAAGCCGGACATCCAGCTTCCTGGGGAGTGGGGAAAGTTTCAATGCTGCACGGCCAAAGGCACGTTGGGGTTGCCAGGAAGGGGCATCGGGTGAAGATTTCCGGACAACATTGGCCAACGCCCAGGCATTCGGGAAGTTCCCTGCACCAACCTCGAGAAGGATTTGCCCGGTGCCATCCGGACCAAGTTGGACCACCCGCGTTTCCAGCAACGTGTCCTGCTGGAGCGTGACCAGGGCTTTCCCTGGGAAGGGGGAAGCAATCCGAAGGACCGCTGTTTCACCAGGAATGTAGACATCCTTGTCGAAAGACAGTTCGACCTTTTCAGGCTCCTTCCCCGCCCAAGACATGGCGACAGAATCCCCGTCCTGCACCTCGAAGGGCAAACTTGCAGAGGATCCGCCGGAAGGATCAGTAACCCGAAACAAGTAACTTCCCGGGGCCAGGTCGTCCGGGATTTGAAAAGTGGCCAAGCCCGAAAGCGTATTCCCCGTGATTGCGAGGGCTTTTTTAAGATGCCGTTCCGTTTGGTAGCGGTACTCCCCGTCGTCATCCTTCCTGAGGAAAAGGGAGCGGGTAACGTGAAGGACTTCAAATTGGAGAGGTGTACCATCTTTGGCAGGTACCCCATCGAAGGACACTGCAGCGGCCTCCCACTTTCCTGGGGCATCCAATTGGCGGATGCCAGCAAAGAGGGGATAAGCGGAGACAGGCATCACATGGGCATTGGTTACCGGCCTGCCCGCCACATCGGTGACGGTAACCCCGACAACCGCCTCGAAGTTGGACGGCGCTTCGACCCTTGGAATTTCGAGGGTGAAACCGAAATTGCCTTCCTCATCCAATTTCCCGCTGGCAACCTTCTTGCGTTGGAGCAACTCCGGTGGGAAACCCCTTTCACCGTCCTCAAATGTGAACCCTTGCCAGGAAGGATGCTGGAAAGCGACTGGATGGAAACTGGCAAAGGCCGTGGCCGGTTGGCCGGAAGCCGGGCGGCCTGTGAGATGGCGGGCGGTGCCCCGGAAGGTGACCGGTTGGCCAGGGGTTGCTGCAAGGCCATCCCCCTCTGGCGATACCCCGACTTCTAGCTTCGCCGCTGTAAATTCTTCCAGGTTGGCATGGCAGGAGCCAAGGGATGCGGCTTTGTTGCCAGTTCCAGGTATGGAAAGCTTGAAGGTATACTTGCCGAGGGGATCCGTCTTCCGGAAAGGGATGTCAAAAGCGACGGAACCTTCGGCGGATGGCATGGCAATATGGCGGCCACCGACGCGGCCATCGGGGCGGATGACGGACAATTCTACCGGGAATGGCTCGACAGGAAGGGCATCTTTGTCCCGGATGAGGGCTTTGAGGTGAAGGCTTTCGCCGGGGCGGTAAATACCACGGTCGGTAAAGAGGAAGGCTTCAGTGCGTCCGGCGAGATAGGGACGGCCATCGGGGGTCGGCGTGTCGATGCGGGTTTCGTCCAGGAAGAGGCTGGCGGTGTCGTCGCCCTTGGAGACGGAAAGGAGGAAAGGGGTTTCGGAAAGATTGGGGAGGACAGCGATTTTGGCGAGGCCTTGTGAATCGGTAAGGCCAGTGGCGAGGGTTTGGTTGGTTTCAGAGTAGAGGGTTACAGTGGCGCTGGCGATGGGTTCGAGGTTCGTAAGGGAGTTGGCCCACACGAGGAGTTCCTTGTCAGAGTGGAGGAGGGTTGTGCCGATGTCGCTGATGTGGAGGATTTTCCGGTCAGAGCGGGAACCGTCGCCAGATTGGATGTCGACATGGTAAACCCCGGAGTAGGGAGGCTGGAGGTGGTGTTTGAGGCCGACGGCCAAAGCGGCGGGTTGGTTCGGCTGGGCAGCGACAGGAAGGAGTACGTCTTTGACCACCGGAACGGAGAGGCCATTGTGGGCATAGCCGTAGAAACCGCTGTATTTGTCCAGGTTCCGCATCCCGAAGACGACCAAGTTGTTGGGGTAAATGCGGTGGATGGAAAGGCGGACGCTGTCCACGTTCACGGAGTTCGCGGCCAACACCAAGTTCCCGGACGGGGACAAATGGGTGCCCTTCTGGAGGAAGCCCACCGCTTTGGGCCGGTCGGGGATAAGGACATTGCGAACGATGTCGGCAGAGACCGGCCATGCCCCGTCCACCTTGAGCCCTGCCTGGACGGTTACTTCGTAGGTCGTCCCGGGAAGAAAGTCCGCCTGCAAACGGCAATGCCCCCGCCACCAGCTTTCACTAGGCAAAATGTCGAAGGCAATTTCCGGCTCGACCGAGACCAAGCCGCGCAGGTCGGCAGGTAGGACACGGTGGGAAAACTTGAGGACGACCTCCCCCTTGCCGTAGGAATTCATCTCGGGCTGGATCCGGGTGAGGCGAAGGTCTTTGGTCGCCTGGACAGTACGGGAAATGTCAAGCCCCAGCCCGACATCCCCGCCGACCGGGCGGAGATGTTGGGAAAACTGGAGGTAAACCGTGTTCGACTTGTTCCCAGGAATCCGGAGCTTGAGGGTCTGCTCAGGGGCAATGGAATCCATCTCCAAGTCAAGCGGGGCCGAGGAATCCGGGCTAGTCACGCGGATGTGCTTCCGGACATCCTGGGGATGTATATCGGCATTGAAACGGACGATCAACTCCTCGACCGAATCCCCGAACGTGGCTTCCGAGATTTCCAATTTTTGGGTTTCATAGACCCGGTCCCGGATTTCATAGGACTTGCCGGACAGTGCGTTGAGCGGGCGGATCGAGCGGGTCTGGAGCAACTTCCCTACGGGCCAGTCCCCTTCCGGGCGGAAAGCCAGGATGCGCGGGGTTTTCCAGCAGAACATCCCGGCCTGCGGGGGGTTGAACAACACGGGGCCGGCTTCAAGCCATGTGTGCGTGGCATCCTCCGCCACCATGTCCTCCCGGAAGTTCCAGAGGATTTCACTCCGGCCTGCCAATGCCACATCCTGGTCGGAACCCTCGACCTTCTCGATCCGGGTATCCCAGGTAACCGGCGGCGGGCTTTGGTTTTCGATCACGCCCCCGGGGGGCTTGTCCCTCAGGATCGCCCAAGCATTTAATATCAGGAAAGCCAGCCCAAGCACAAACCAACGGTTGTTGGCAGCGATTGGGGAACCCGGCTCCCTACGGATTTCCTCATTTTCACCTCTCATGTCTCATCTTCAGTTTCATCGTTTAATCACATTATTAGGCAAGCTAGAAAACTTGCGGGGCTGGTCAGTCGGCACCGAGACTTGAAATGTTCGAAAAAATGCGGCAACCGGGACAGGCAACCCGCTTCCCCTGTGACCAATGCGCAACTTGGAACCCAAGGAAGCCGAAGCCTACTGCCTTTCAAACGGGAGCATTATGGGCGGTTTATTGAGGGGATCCTCGCTTGGCTGAGCATCGGGGACAGGAGCCGGAGCCGTTCCTTTTTCCTTCCCCTGCCCAAACTGGTTCTCAAACGCCCTCCGGATCCTGCCGTACAACTCCCCTTCCCAGTTGATGGCGGCGAGGGTGGGACTTTCGTCCAGCTTTCCCATTTCGTCGATGGCCTTGCCATCCGCGAACATCAACCGGTGCTTCCATACCCTCATGTCAAACGGGGAGATGATGACGGTCACATTCTTGGTGCCGACTTCGTAGACCATGGTGAAAAGTTTGTCGATGGCCTCATTCCCGATCGCAATGCTTCCCGCACTGGTCATGCCCCCATGGACTAGGAAATCGGTATGGATGTCGCTACGCCCGTCTTCGTAGGCTTTCGAGATGTCGAACACGTTGGGGTAATCCATCCGGATCGAGCGGTGCATCGCGCTGTTCGGGTTAAGGTGTCCTACCGTGTAAATCCCCTCGGGAACTTGTTTGTCCGACGCGCTGAGTTTGGGGCCATAGGTCCCGCTCATGCCAGTAAAGGGGAAAGTTTCCAGCAACTCCTTGGCACCACCTTGCCTGGGAACACCCCAAACTTCCAACCTCCCCTCCTCTTTCAGCCCAACCAAGACCAGCCCCTTCCAGCGGTTGGCCTCGAATTTATAACTGGGGTTGGATTTCTGGAGTGCGACCACATTCCCGACAGTCGTCTTCCCGGATGCCGCCATCCAGACCTTCACCCCGAACAAACTGCTGATAAAGTATCCGAGCGCCCCGCAGCCGGTTGCCAACAGCAAGCCAAGGAAGATTTTCAATGCCTTGCTTTTGAAACCTTCCTTTTTCCCTTCTGGTGCGCCTTGGGCCGGATCCTGTTCCACAAAACCAAACAGACAACCGGGGGGCAAACCTGTCAATGGGGAACTCACGGCGGGAAGGATGGAAAACCGGGAGGACGGGGGGATATGCCCTTGCAACCACACCCGAAATCCACAACCCACACATTGCGATGGAAACGTTACCTGCCAACCTCCCTGCACGGGCAATCATGGCCTTTTGTTTCGCTACATTTTGCAACGCACAAACCGGGATGACGCCCCGTTGGAGCAAGTCATTGCCGCCACGCGAGGCCAGTTGGAGCCATGTCAAGGACATGCAGAAGGACTCGGGATACCTGGCAACGGCAGCGGGTGGCCTGGCCTTTGTGGGTTGCGAGCACAATGGAGCCCTCTTGGCACTGGACACAAGGGACGGGACAGAGATATGGCGCCATTACACCAACGGGGCGATCCGCACACAACCTGCGGCGGATGCGGCAAGGGTTTTTGCCGCCTCGGACGACGGTTTTGTCCATTGCTTGGACCACTCAGGGAAATTACTCTGGAAGTCCCCTGTCGGCATAGGGGAAAGGTATGCGGTCGGGCACGGGCGGCTGGTATCCTCCTGGCCAGTGCCAGCCCCCCCTTTGTTGTTCGACGGGAAGGTCTTTGTCATGGGTGGATGCTGGCCGGCGGACGGCGTATTTATGAACTGCTTTGACGCAGTTACCGGAAAACTCCTCTGGCGCTCCCCTTCCATGGCCATGCGGGCGATGATGGTGCCCCATTTAATAATGGACGGCAAAGTCCATGTCCGGACCTATAGCGGCACGGGAGGCAAGGCGGCGGCGTTCGACATCATGACAGGCGAAGCCCATCCCTGGCCAAAAGGTTTGAAAATACAACCGGAGGAACGCCCGGAAGTCCCAGGGGCAAAGGGCATCGAAAGCAGCAACCGCTCCAGTGGACTGGTTTTCGGGAGCACCAGGGATGGAATCCTCTATTGTGCCGGCACGAACTTGGGTAGGGAACCTGTCCACCATCCTTACAAACCAGGAACCCCGTCCGGAGATGTCCTTTCCGCAAAGGCCATCCTCCATGCGGCAGGCATGGAAGCCGGATTTGCATTGGTCTACGGCCTGGAGGACGGAGCCATCGTGGAAGGGCTCTTGTCCCAATCTTCGCTCCATGTCGTGGCCATCGACCCCAACGCAAGGAAAGTCGAGGAAATCAGGAGGGAACTGGACGGCCATGGATGTTTCGACACTCACAGGCTTACCCTTTTGCACTTGGAATTGGGAGAGGGTACCCTGCCACCCTATTTTGCAAACCTTGTCCTCTCCGAAAGCGGTAGCGGCAACTTGGGGCATGCGCTCCACTCCTTAAGGCCCTATGGGGGTGCCCAGGTATTTAAGCGAGGGGGGAAGTGGGACACCAAATTCAGGGGCAAGCTGGAAGGAGCGGGGGATTGGACACATGAGTACGCCAACGCCAGCATGAACAATTCCTCAGGGGACACCCTCCTGAAACGCACCCTGGGCATCCTGTGGTATGGTGGCCCCGCCAGCGATCGGAAGTATTACTTGGAAGGCTCCAGGCCAATGGGCGCGTTGGTCGTCGAAGGCCGGATGTTCCTCCAGGGAAACGGCGTGCTCGCCGCTTTCGATGCCTACAACGGAAGGCTCCTCTGGGAAACCACCATTCCTAATTGCTACCTTTATAGCGCCTCCCATGGCGGAGGCGGACGCGGGCTTTCCAAATCCACTCCGTGGGACGACCCCGAGGCTGACGCGAAGGCTGAAATCCCCAATATCCGACGCTCCCGAGCGACCGGGCTGAACATGGCGGCTACAGGCGACTGCATCTATGTGTTGGCCGGAAACCAATGCCTCCGATACGAAACGGCAACAGGGACACCCCTCAAGCCATGGGAAATGCCATTACCACCCAGTAGCGGGGAAAGGCTTTGCTGGGGTTGCCCGAGGATCCTGGGCGGGACTTTTGTGGCGACGGCCTTCCGCCCAAGCGACTTGAAGGCCGCGAAGATCGGGAGCGGTGGTAACGGGGGGGACTGGAGCGGGGACAGGATGCCGATGTCCCATGTCTTTGCGCTAGACAGGCAAACCGGCGATTTCCTTTGGGGACAGGCCGCCCACCATGGGTTTAGTAACCGTGCCTTCGTAGTGTCCGGCAACCGGGTCTTCTGCACTGACCTGTTACAGACGGATGCCTACCTGGGCTACTTGGAAAATGGCCGCAAATTGGCTGGAAGACCCTTTTCCCTCCGGGCGTTCGACCTAAGGACCGGCAGGCCTGCCTGGACCAAGGAATTGAACAAACTGGTCAAGTACATAACCTACGATCCCAGGCACGACCGCCTCTTTGTCCCGAACCGCTATGGAATGACCTGGACGGACAAAGGCTGGGGTTGGCCAGGCCTTCCGGATAGCCAGACAATGAAGAAATCGAGCCGCCCCAATGGCACCTTCATGGCATTCAAAGGCACATCCGGCGAACCACTTTGGCAGGTAAGCGAACAGCATTACGACGGCCCGTTCACGGTAACAGGCGACATCATCCTCAACCGGTATGGCACGGCCTTCGACCCATCGACAGGCCATCTGGCGGCCCGGATCTCCCCGTTGACCGGCGAAGCGGAAACCTACGGGCTGAAGAAAAGCGGCTGTGCCGTCCTCGGGGCTTGCGAGACGATGGTAGCCTGGCGCACGGCCTACCACGACCTTTCCGGAAGGATGAGCACCCAACTCCCTGGCTTCGAGGCCGGTTGCACAACCAGCCTCATACCTGCGGGCGGAATGCTCAACCTGCCCAATTACGGGATGTTCCACCTCCGGGCAAGGGCGGCGGCGGTGGCCATGGTACCAAGGGAAGGTGGGGCACAACATTGGCCAAGTTTCCAATACTCCAAACCTGGAAAAGAAACGGTCTTTCAGCATATCGGATTTAATTTTGGCGCGCCGGGCGACCATTATGGCACCGACGGCACCCTCTGGTTGAAGGCTTACCGGGGCGGGGATTTCAAGATCGTCGTCGAACCAAAGGATTCCCGCTACTTTGTCGGAGGGGCGGGCTCCGACTGGATCAGTGGGAGCGGAGTCTTCGGAGCGACAAAGGTCGGTGTGCCCACGGCTTTGGAGCAAAAGTCCAGCAACACCAAAGGAACCTTCGATATCCAACTCCACTTCCCCGACAACCAGGAAGGCAAGTTCGACATCGTGGTCGAAGGGGAAACCGTGCGAAAGGACTTCGATCTGGCCAGGGCAAAGGACGGGGACTCCATCCTGTCGCTGGAAAAAGTCATGGTAACGGGAAGGCTGGATGTGGAACTCGTCCCCAAATCCGGGAAAACCTCCCTCAGCGGGATCCTGCTGCGCCGCGTGGATTGATGCACGAAAACTTGCCCAACAGGGTTTCCTTGCTTCTCGCTGGACGACTCCTGCATTCCAGACTTCAATCGTGCTCACATCCGGCACAACCAGAACCGGGACATACGATTTGACACATCCCAACCTCCACACTTCCCTTCGGTCTAATCATCACCCCGATGTATATATTTATATATAAGGATGCTGGAAAGCCGCATGGCCCCCTTTCGCCCGCCCAAGCCAAGCAGCAATTGGATTCCGGGCTGGCAAGTCCAGAGGACATGGCTTGGCACGACGAGCTTCCCTCTAAAGTGAAACTTGGGGATTTGGTGGCTTTCCTCGAAAAAAAAGGGATGGTCGGCCCGTCGGCCACTTCATCGCCCTATTCCGGCACCCCTGCGACGACTATTGCGGGGCAAGGGCAATTCACCCTGGCCAACACCCCAACCCAATCCCGGAACAGGTGCTTCCTCTACGACGCTTACGGGAAACCCTGCGGTCCCTACACCCCCATGCAACTTTTGGGAGAACTGGAATCCGGCAAGACATCCCCGGACGATATGGTGTGGTGCGACGGCCTGGAGGAAAAAGTCAAGTTGCGCGCATTCCTGGACATGGTAGGTTCGGAGGCAAAAGGTACAGGCGGGGGAGGATTTGGCCCACCCCAAGGCGGGGGCGCCTACGGTGGCCAGAATTCAAGTTGGGCAGGATCCCTTGCGTTTTCCTACAACGGCCTGGGAGGCGATTTCTTTGTACTGAACCTGAAGAACATCCTGCTCACGATCTGCACCCTCGGGATCTACGGGTTCTGGGCAAAGGTGGCAGTCAGGAAGTTCCACTGGAACAACATGTACTTCATGGGGGACAATTTGGAGTACCATGCCACCGGGAAGGAGATGTTCATCAACTTCCTAAAAGGGATGCTCTTGCTCTCGTCCATTGCCGGCCTCATCGCCTTGACCCTGGGGGCATTGAACCTGATGGAATTGCTAGGCGTAGCCCTGGCCTTTTGCTTTTTCCTGACCGCCCCGTTCCAAATCTACTCAAAGCAAAGGTTCCTTCTGGCCAGGACCTCCTGGAGGAACGTGCGTTTCAAGTTCACAGGCACGGTCGGGGAAGCCTACGGGATTTGTATCAAAGGGGGCTTCCTGAGCATACTCACCTTAGGGTTCTACATTCCATGGTTCCTCAATTCCCTTGAAAAGTACCGCCTCAACAACTCCTAATTCGTGAACGAGAAATTCGAATACTCGGGGAAAGGGAACGAAATGTTCATGTTATACTTCAAGGGGATCTTGCTAAGCATGATGACGTTCGGTATCTACCATTTTTGGTTCCAGGCAGAACTCCTGCGGTACAAATGGAACCACACCTCAGTGCAAGGGATCCGGTTCAAGGGGACCCTGCCGGGCGAAGAGTTGTTCGTCAGCATGCTGCTGATCCTCCTATCGCTGTATTTTACCTTCGGGATCGCGCTCCCCTGGGCATTGGTAAGGCTATTCAAGACAAATGCGCGGCACTTGGCCATGGTCGCCCCGCCGGACCTGGCCGCAGTGGAAGCCTCCCTGCTCGATAACCAAGCCTCCGCCCTCGGCGAGGGACTCGGGGAAGCCTCGGAAGCCATCAGCGAACTCTTGGGCGGATAGCCGCCCCATCCTTCCATTCGATGCAATTCCCCGCGAAGTTCCTGGACGGCAAAAGCCCGCTCCCCCAAACGGGAATGGTCAGTGCCGACGGCATCCGCTTGACCCTCCACAAAGAGGGCAGCCCCTGTCTTCATTGGGAAGGCCGGGAGATCAAGCAAGCACACACCATCCGGCAGGAAATCAAGGTTACCCTGGCCACAAAAGTCCCAGGGCAAAACGACTCCCTCATCATTCTGGAAGACAACCCGCAAACCAGGCATGCCATCGAGTCCCTACGCGGCAAGATCAATTCCCCTCTCCCTGCTAGAAAATTCATCCCCTTGGCCTTGGCGGGTATTGTGGCGGGAACGCTGGCATTCCTGTTCCTCGTCCACCATGCATGGAGGGTAGTCCCGACCAGCGCTGATGTAGCCCTGGGGAATAGCTTGCACAAAGCGATCCTCGACCAGTTGGGACAACCCGTTTCCCGTCCAGGCATCCAGGGATTGCTGGACAGCCACCTATCCGAATTCCAAGAACCCGGTTCTCCCTTTGCCCCAAAGGTACACATTATCGGAAACGAAATGGTCAACGCCTTCGCCTTGCCCGGCGGAAACATCTACTTTTGTACCGGCCTGCTCGATGAGGCGGAATCCCCAGAGGAGCTACTGGGGATTCTTGCCCACGAATTGGCGCACGTCGAAAAACGCCACAGCATGCAGCAAATCACAAAAACGGCGGGGATCACCTTCTTGGTTACCACCTGCATCGGCATTGTCGGGGGGTTTGAGGATCTGGAGCTGGCGGAACGCCTAGTGGAAGGCGCATCCCTGCTCCCAATGCTACACTACAACCGGAAGATGGAGGCCGAGGCCGACTCCATGGGCGTCGAAAAACTCTCCCGCGCAGGGATTTCCGCAAAAGGGTTGAGGGACTTTTTCCAACGGCTCTCCAAGGACGACGCCCAGAAAATGGTAGACGAACACTTGGCCTGGGCCAGCACCCACCCGACGTCGGCTAAGCGGATCGCTTCGATTTCTAGACACATCGAAAAGGAACCGGTGTTGGAGCCCATGATGACGCCCGAGCAATGGAAAGCCCTCCAACACGACCCGACCAAAGGCAAGGGGATACTGAGGTTCTTAAAGTGAGCACTCGCAAAAGAGGGGATCCACCCACCGAAAACTTGAAACCATACTATCCACACATTGCCAAATGGGCCAAGTCGGTGGCTGGGAGCGGGAAAGTTGTGGAAATCGGTTCCGGGGACGCCGGCTTCCTCGTTTATGCGGCGCAAAGCTTGGACATCCATGGTTGTGACATCCTCGAACATGCGGGTTCGGACAAAGGGAGGTTCCCAGTAGTCGAAGGAAGGCTCCGGGAATTCGGCCTGGACAGGGAACGATACCAATGGATCGAGCAAAACAGCCCACTCCCCTTTGCTTCCGGCTCCGTCGCCGCAGTGGTAAGCATCCAGGCGTTGGAGCATGTCGGGCCTTTGGGTCTCCTCTTTTCGGAGACCCGCCGCATCTTAAAACCCGGCGGGCAGGCTTTGCACTATTTCCCGGCCAAGGAAATGTGGGTAGAGCCACATAGTGGGATCCCTTTCCTCCACTGGTTCCCGCCATCCCGCCACGACATTATCCGTTTTGCCAGCGAAGGGGGGATCGGAAAATTCCCCCGATACGCCAGGGAACGCAGATACAGCCTGGCCAAGTTTGTGAAAGAGTTTGACCACTACCTCGCCAAATTCTGCCACTTCCGCCCTATGAAGGCATACCTGGAAGAGTCCAAAAAACAGGGCTTGGACGCCAAATTCCTACCCCCACCCCCTTTGCCCCAAGCAAGCTGGGTTGCGAATGTAGCCGCCCGGGTGACAAGCATCTACCTGATCCAAAAAAAAGAGGACAGTGCATAAGCCCGATCCGCTTATAGTTTTTAACTTTGGGTCCAACCCCAAACACGGGCTATAAACCCATGCTACATAGCTTGGGCTTTCCAGCCCTAGATCAAGGATTGTATGACTGGAGGCAAATTGGTGCAACCTCCCTTCGGACTGGCTAAATTTCCCAAACAAGACGGAACGGATGGGTCAGAAGGCTAAGATAAATTGGAAGGCGCATCGGTCGAAATCCGGATAAACGGCCACAATGCCTATGCTCAAGAGGTATAGTAGCTGGCGCAGGACATCCGTTGCCGGGAGCCCAACTGCCTTTTCATAATTGACCCAAATTGGCCAAAAGTGTTGATAGGAAGCATGGAAAAACCGGGTTTCCAATTCAGGATCAAAGTCGGGATCTCCAACCAATGCAAAGAATGGTTTGGGGACGTGCATGACATCAGGGTGGGTACGACCCTGCAAAACTCCAAGCGGCTTGCCGAGAACGAAGCCATTACCACTGGCGAAAACCCGAAAATTTTCTTCCTCCACCGGGTCCAAAAAGGATCATCCGAGATCCTGACCCGGCGGCACCCCCTCCCTCTCGGCGCATTGAAGCCCGAAAACATTATCGATGTAGAGAAGATAAGGGAAGACGCATTTGTTTTTGTACTGAATGACACCCCCTTTGCCATGCTTTGCGGCAGCGCATTACCCCCAATCAGCAAGGCAAAGGAAGTCACCGCATTCTGGTATTTACCATGGAAAGAAAAGGACGAGGAACCCGTTTTCAACTTTACCCAATTTATGAACCTGGGGTCGGTCTACCTGGACCACTGCACGACCCTCAAGGATCTCAAATTCCTGGCCAACCTCAGCAACCTCAAGGAACTTTCCCTGCACAATTGTACGGAACTTTCCAACATCGAGTCCCTGACCCCGCTCACCAAGCTCGAGTCCCTCAACATCACCAAGTGTTCCTCCCTGACAAAACTGGATCACTTGGCCTGGCTTAAAAACCTGAACCGCCTCTCCCTGCAATCCAAAGTGTTCCACATGAACCGCAAAATCCTCTCCGGCCTGGACAAGCTGGAAGACCTGAGGGTTTATGTGTGCAACAATATCATCGACGCCCATGGCTTCGAAAACCTGCCCCAAATCACTTCCCTAAAACTCTTCGGATGCCATGACATGGAGTCCCTCGACGGCCTTAGCAACCTGGTCAACCTGAAGTCCCTGGAAATTTTCAGTTGCGAACGCCTGAAGGACCTCAATGGCCTGGAAAGTCTCGAAAACTTGAACTCGCTGGAAATTTTCGGTTGTCGGTCGCTCAAGAACATCAGCGTCTTCACCACCCTGCCAGGCTTGGTAAAGCTCAAGCTCCACGGTTGCGACAACCTGGATTACTCGGAAGCCGTCCCCTGCCTCTCCAATCTCACCGAGCTTTCCCTTCACAATTTCAGTACCTCCCGCAACCTCAACTTCCTAAAAGGCCTGGCCAAACTCCGTACATTGACCCTTACGGAATGCAAATTGCTGGATGATATCGCGCAAGTGGCTGGACTGGAGAGCTTAAAGGAACTCGAAATCCAAGGTGCAAGAAACCTAACCAACCTCGAAGCACTGGGAGCCCTGGGCAACCTCGAAGCACTGAAACTGGATTGGTGCGAATCCATAGAGGAAGTGGACGCCCTCGCCAAGCTCACCAAACTTGAAGTCCTCTCCCTGGAAGGCAGCAAGTCCCTCACCCATATCAAAGGCCTTGCCGGGGCAGTTGCCCTGACCGAACTCAACCTCAACTTTTGTAATTCCCTTCAATCCCTCGAAGGGATCGGCGGATTGGAAAAGCTCACCAACCTTACCCTCAACAAATGTAAGTCGCTTAAGGACATCCGGCACCTCGAACTCTTGAAAGGCATGACCAACCTCAACCTCCATGAATGCAGGGCTGTGGAGGATGCGGATGTCATCGGGAAATTGACCAAACTGACTTGGCTCAACCTCGGATGGTGCGAATCGGTCAGGAATGTCGACTGCCTGGATAACCTAGTCAGCCTCAGGGCACTCTCGCTCAACGGCTGCAATGCCCTCCGCACCACGGACGTGCTGGCCAAGATGCAGGAGCTTGTCCAGCTCTCCCTCGTCTCCTGCAATGCCCTGTACAATACCAAAAGCCTGGAGAAACTCGTAAACCTCACCAGCCTGCTCCTGGACGGATGCTACAACTTGGGTGAACAGGCGGACTACACAAAGCTGGATTCCCTGCAAAAGTTCACCCACAGCAACCCGGACTACACCCTGATGGTGTTGCCCGTCTCTGCGATGAAGCGGAACGACGTCCGTTTCATCCAAAAAAACGCCGAGTTATGGTGCAAGCACGCCCTCAAATCCGGCCGCCCAGCAAAGACCATCCCCCCCGTGGCACGGGCACTCTCCCTGGCCGCCGGGCAAAGCTGGTCACGCATCGGCCACCAAAAGTTAGTCGAAGGCCTCTTCAAACGCGGTATCAAGGACAAAGCGACCTGGGAACCTTTGCTGGAGGAATGCAGGAAGCAAGAAGAGGAAGCGACCCTCAATATCCACGAAGAATTGTTTGATAAAATTGACCTGAAAATCGAATCACCCTCCATCGTCGAAGCCCTCTTTTTCTCCATGTCCAAACTCAAGGGGGCGGGCAGGCAATGGGCGGCTAACAAGGTCGACAACGGCCTCAAGAGAATCCCCATGGCCCAGTTGAAAAAACTCGAAACCGCAATCTACGAGTTCTACTTCAACATCGGTCGGCTTGACCAGGTAAGCCGATGGAAATCCAAACTCCTCTCCCACTACTACAAGATATGAATCACCGCCTCTGGATATTGCCCATCGTCCAGCTCCTGGCCATCCCCGCAACGGCGGAAGACACCTTCCTGTGGGAAACCCCGGAAGGATGGTTCGGGGAAAAGATCCAGCTCCCGCCCGGATTCGCACCCGCCATGTCCTGGAAAGGGTTTGAAGAAATTCGCTTCGCCCCCGGCATGTTCAAAGCTAGCGAACCCGACTTCTTTAGCTATGCCCTCCTCTTTTCCCTGGAGCCGGACTCCGACATCTCCAAAGCCGCCCTGGAGAAACAAGTCCTGCTTTACTACCAAGGCCTGTCTTCCGTAGTATCCCGGGGCAAAGGCCGGCAAGTCGACATCGCCAAATTCAAAATTACGATAGAGGATGCCAAAGCCCCTGCAGAAGAAGCCCCCGCCCAGGCAAAGGACGCCAATGCCTACACCGCCCAATTGGACTGGATAGAACCCTTCGCGACCGGCAAGCCCCAAGCACTCCACATCGACATCCATGCATGGAAGGACGAAAGCCGGAAACGCACCTTCCTCTTCTTCTGCGCCACCCCAAGCGAACAAGGTTCCGAAATCCGAAAAGCCCTTACCAATATCCGCAAAGACTCCCGCCTCAAGGAGTGACACAGGCATTCCCGCCTGTTATCTTTACCACTTCCTTCGTGGATTTTTCAGACAGGGCACATGGGAGACCACACCAGAATAAATGTTAAATTGGACTGACCCCAAAGTAGCGAAGCGTCCCAATTCTTTAGCTGTTGAAATCCACGCTTTTTTAGAATTAAGTCT
>JAYPDO010000035.1:26811-29350 GCA_038125285.1 Opitutia bacterium | reverse complement strand
AATCGTTGTAATCCCGATAGTCATAACCTGCCTCAAATGATATACCGAATTTTGGACTATGATTATAGCGCACCTCGAAATTTGCGGTGTATAAAGTGTAACTAACTAGATCCTGGAGTTGTTCGTTTGTTTCTGTGCGTTGGGAAATGTCTGTGTCGAAACCAAATTTTATTTTACCAGCTGTTCGTTTATCTACAGAAAAAATTCCAAAATCTTCTGCCATTCCAACATTAAATTGGGTGATTGGGTTAGAAAAGTCTTCTTCTGGGTTATTAATATACCTTGCAAAATTACCACCGCCAGTAACTGAAATTATGAGCGGGCCAAATCTTTTATTATATGAAGCTGTTGGTGTGAATCTTATCACCACATCATCAAGTTCATTTTCGTTGCTAAAAATATTAGAATCAAAGTCGCTAGTTACTGTAGCGCGTAAGTCTACCTTACCAATTCCTTTCTCAGTTAAACCAAATATACTGTGGCAAAAAAATGTTGACGAAAAAGTTATGATTGTTAACGTTTTTATATATGTATTTATTTTATGCATGATCTTTTATCAAAAAAATTTTACGTGTATTTGTACGTCATACTTACGCTGGTCTTAAGTTGGTTATTTACTGCTGATTTGCAAGGGCAACTATTGTGTATATTTTTGTGTTGCTCAGTCAACATAACTTTTGCTTTACTTAATAAGCAGATAGATTTTAGTTCGCATCTAAGTTTTAAAGTAAATACTGGAATGTTTTTATTTGTATTGTACAATTTTTGTTCATCATTAAACTATGGAGCTTTTTTTGACGGGGGTAAGAAAGAATTTTTAGTTAATAATTCAATGCGATCTTTTATACCAGCAAGTTACGCGCCCTTCGAAACTTTATTCAACTGTAGTATAATTGTTTGTTTTGTGCTGATTATGCCTATTATTCTTGTTGCGACAATTAATATCAAGGATTACAATATATTGTATTTAATTTGCATTTTAAATTGTACTGCCTTAGCATTGGTAGGTATTTTAGTCAAGTTGAGCGGAGCTGATAAGATGATGGGTCTTGTGGATCCTCCCTTTGGTGCTGAACGGTACTTCTTTTCTAGTTTTACTTACAAAAATCATTGGTCAATTTTTGCATTGATTCATATTTTGCTTATAGCGAAATCTTTAGATAACAAAGTTAGCAAGATCAAGATCAAAAGTGGGGTATTTGTTGCAGTTGTTATTTTTGTTTTATCACTGTCTATTGTATTATCAGGTAGCAGATCATGTATGCTATTATTAATTCCTGTGTTGTTTAGTGTAACTTATAAAATTATAGGAGTAACCGTAAAAAAGCGATTAAAAAGACTAATATTGTCTGCTACATCAGTTTTTGTGATTATAACTTTGTTGTTCACATTACTGTATTTATATAAGGAAGGTTTTGATGAGACAAAAAATGTCACTAGTATTTACGTAGAAGGGTACATGAAAGGTAAATTTGGCACACGATATATGTTAACTAGGGATACTTGGGCAATGTTTATGGAAAAGCCAATTTATGGATGGGGGTTAGGTGCTTATGAGAATGTTTTTAATTATTATAATGGTGTTGGTTTCAAGGGCGACGACCATGTTTCGCAGCATGTATATGTATTTGCGCATAATGACATCCTGCAGACATTATCTGAATTAGGCTTGATTGGATGCACGATTTTGGGTATCCCAGTAATTTTATTCTATTTTGGAAAAATAAGGTTTGCAAATCTTTCATCTGAAATTATATGGTTACTATTCGTAGACGCTTTGGTGATTGGCTATTCATTAATTGAATTTCCGCTTCGTTGCCCATTAATTTTGGTTATATTAGCACTAGTAAACGCAAATATAGTTGCCTATTACTCTGTGAATAAAAGTCATATTATGAGCTCATCTTGAAATAATTTATTTACATCAGTTTTTGATCTAGACGATATATTATTTAAATGTTTTGGAGCTTGTTGTACTTTAATCTTCAAGGTGGACTTTTGTTTTTCTACAATACTATCGGCGGTCTTTAAAACGTGTAGCAAAATCCACTTGTATGTACTACTTGATGGTCTGTAATCAGCTGGTCCGTACCCATGAATTCTATTGCTTTGAAGTAAGTTGTCATTCTGTTCAAATTCTTTGCTGCTATCAGGGTTGTACACGGCAAATGTTTTTCCACCCCATTGCTTTACAACAGAAAAAGCTGGAATGTCACTTGGGCCATCAGCTATATATATCATATTTTCAAATGGTATTCTTCTTTCGCCTTCAGGTATGTAGGCATTTACGTCAATATCAGGAATTTTGTTGGTTCCCTTGTTAATTTCAAATAAGAATCTCGTTTTAATCGTATTGTCTACAATTAGACCAATTTGAGAAATTTCGGGATCGTGATCTAATTTTAGTTCTACTTGCTTAGTAAAATATGGTGGAGGTACTGCTTCTACTAATTCACATGCAAATATTGATTCAACATAGTCTGCTATTATTGAGCCTCGTATCATTTCACCAAGTCCTGTACTTATTATATAGTGCTCG
>JAYPDO010000035.1:10285-26801 GCA_038125285.1 Opitutia bacterium | reverse complement strand
AAACTTAAAATGCAAACATATTAATAAACACAATATTATATTAGCCTTTTTATAGTCTTGATTTGATTCAATGTTGTTTTTAACTACGTTAAAAAATTCTGGGAGGCCATAGTAGAATTTTAATTTTTTCCCTAGTTCTCGTAGTATTTTGTTATTTAGGCCTTTCAAAGGACCATTATATATATAGGATAATAGATGGTTTAGGTAGCAAGTATCTTTCGAAATCGTTTGTCCGATCGTACTATAGTATTCTGGAAGCATGTTAGTTTCTTTCCAGAATAAATCTTCATCGATGCCATACTCTGTAAAAATTGGAGATTGCATGTATCCTGGAATTAAAGTCTTATCAAAATCCCAAATACATGAAATAATATTCTGGCTATGAATTTTGCCTTGCTCCATTATATAAATCAATCAATCTGAAAATGATGGTACTTAGGCTGCGAATTTTCCAAAATGTATGATGGACGGTTTACCTGACATTGAGCCTTTTAGGGAAAGATTTCAGAAGTTGGATTCTGAGATGATGCAGGATAATTTTTATACAAATCAGTCAAACGTTGCACTCGTTACCCGTGAACACCAACAGTTGGGGTTGTTGCTGGGTAAATACGAGTTAGCTGAGAAAATTGAAAGAACAATATTAGAAAACTTTGAAATTCTTAGCGATCCAGGAGTTGACATCGAAATAAAAATACTTGCTGAGGAGGAGAATGTTCAACTCAGCGAACATTCTGCCAGAGTTAAGCAAGAGATGTTGCAACATATGCTACCTATTAGTAAAAGTGATGGCAAAAATATTATTCTAGAGATTCGAGCTGGTACTGGAGGTGATGAAGCATCTTTGTTTGCTGGGGATTTATCCCGCATGTACAGAAGATTCGCAGAAAAAAATGGTTGGAGTACGAGGGATATGGGATCCAGTCTCTCTGAGGCTGGCGGCTTTAAGGAAGTTTCCTTTTTAGTTTCGGGTGATGATGTTTACAAAACTTTGAAGTATGAAAGTGGAGTTCACCGTGTCCAGAGGATACCTGTCACTGAGGCTAATGGTAGGATACACACGTCTACCTCAACTGTTGCTGTACTTCCAGAGGCTGAGGAAGTAGATATTTTAATCGACCCCAGCGATTTGGTCATTTCAGTCTGCCGTGCTAGTGGACCTGGTGGGCAAGGAGTCAATACGACTGATTCGGCAGTTCAAATTTTGCACAAACCCACTGGTATGATCGTACAGTGTGCTGATGAGAGATCTCAGTTAAAAAACAAGAATAAAGCCATGAAGGTTCTTCGGTCTCGTTTGCTCCAATTAAAAAAGGAGGAGGAAGAGGCGAAGTATGCGGCCAGTAGACGAGGACAGATTGGCACGGGTGATAGGAGCGAAAGAATTCGTACATATAATTTTCCCCAGAGTCGTGTAACTGACCATAGGATTGGTTTCACATCCCATAACTTGGAGGGCATTTTGAACGGCGAATTAGATGAGTTGGCTATGGCACTTCAAAATGCCGATAACCAAGCTAAAGTTGATGCCCTCATGCTTGGGAAACAAGCACCGTCATGTTGACCATAAAGGAATTATTGTTCCGCACCACTGACTTTTTCAAAGACAAGGGTGTAGAAAATGCGAAGCTGGATGCAGAGCTGCTACTTTCCCATGGGTTAGGGCTTCGTTCTAGGCTAGATTTGTACTTGCAGTATGACCGTCCTCTAGAGGAGGTTCAGTTGGCGAAGATCAGACCGTTGGTTAGAAGGCGTGCGAAAGGAGAGCCCGTACAGTATATTGAGGGGATCGCAAATTTCATGGGAGTGGAGTTTCGAGTCGATCCGAGGGTTTTGATCCCTCGTCCTGAAACCGAAGAATTGGTAGAGAAGGTTGAGGCCTTCCAAGAAGGACGGGAGGTTGATCGTATCATTGATCTTGGAACTGGATCTGGAGTCCTGGCTTTATCATTGGCTCGGATCTACCAAACATCGGACGTTGTAGCTGTAGATGTTTCATCGGAGGCCTTGGAGGTCGCA
Source organism: Opitutia bacterium (assembly GCA_038125285.1). GTDB lineage: Bacteria > Verrucomicrobiota > Verrucomicrobiia > Opitutales > JABJCN01 > JAYPDO01. The sequence continues at coordinate 24,782 of JAYPDO010000035.1, read as the reverse complement.
AGGGGCAATGCGAAGGAGCAAGATTTGGAAGAGAGAGTCACTTTCTTAAAATCAAATTGGTTTGGAGATGTCTCCGGGAAATTTGATTTGGTAGTTAGCAATCCCCCTTATCTAACAAGATCTGAATGGGAGGGTGCATCTGCACATATTAAGGATTGGGAGCCTGAAATTGCTTTGGTCTCTGGAGGCGATTCAGGCGAGGATTGCCTGTTTAGTATTATTGAAGGGGCTTTGGACGCTTTGAGGCCAGGTGGAATTCTTGCTCTGGAGACAGGGATTTCCCAGCGGGAACTACTCAATAACAAGGCTTCGTTGGTTGGTTATTCGGAGTTTTGGACGGCGACTGATCTCTCCGGTCGGGATAGGTTTTTCTTCGCGCGCGCCTAACTATTTTGTAAATCGTGAACGCCAGTCGTTTGTAAACTGTGCCCATCCCTTTCTTCCGGAGGTTTTTTCCCAAAAAAAGCCCCTCTGGGAAGTGCCTCCAGCGGGAATCCGTTAAGTTGCAACTAGATTATTTCAAATCCTTTACGAAGATGTCCTTGAACTGTACCTTCATTGCTGGTCCAGCGTGCAATTGCAGGGCAAGCAACCCGGATTCGCGGCGGTTCTTCTCGTCGTTGTCGATCAGCTCGGTAGTTTTCACACCGTTGATATAATGGGTGAAAGTAAAGCCTTTGGCGACAATCTTGTAGTCGTTCCATTGCTCCTTTTTGACGGCTTTTCCGATTTCTTTGGTGTCCCCGAAGTTTTCTACCTTCTTCTTCGTTTTTCCGTTTTCTTCTGTAAGGGTGGTTTTGTCACCGCGGAGGGAAAGGATGCCGCGAAAGTGTTCGCCATAGCAGATGCCGGAATAGGTGTCTCCTGATTCGAAATCGGCCTGGTACCCGCCAATCCTCCAGCCGTCATTCTTTCCAGGGAGTTTGAAGCTGCGGTATTGGATGCCGCTGTTTCCACCGATGATCTTGAATTTCAAGCTTAGCTCGAAGTCTGCCAAGTCGCCACCTTTGTAGATAATAAATGTGTTCCCTTTGGTTGGATTGTCCTTTGTGGTGATACCTGTGATGGCATCGTCCTGTACACTCCAGAACTTTGGGTCTCCGTCCCATCCATCCAATGTTTTTCCGTCGAAGAGGTTTTTGCCTGATTCTGCTGCCGCAAGGGCAGAGGCTGCAGTTGCAAAGGCTATTGGGAGGAGAAGGTTTTTGATTTGCATGGTGTATTGAATATTGGGTTGGGTATGCCTCTAGGCTAAGCTAAGAAAAGTTACACCAGGTTTCCTCTGCAAGGATGAAGTTTTCTCCCCCGCCTGGTCAGGAATATACAGCTTTTCCTATCTATCATCGGAGTTTTTCCCGCTAGGCTTGCGATATTTGCCCCTTCCTCTACAACCCATGACCCATTTTCCAGGAACCCCCATTCCGAAATTACAATTATGACTCTTAAAACCCTCCTCCCTCTGCTCTCCGCTGCTACCGCGTGCCTCCAACTGTCGGCTTCCGATTGGACACAATACCGAGGCCCTGGATTCGACGGATCCACATCCGAAGTCCTCAACCCTTCCAAACTCAATGGTAAGGCTCTTTGGAAGTCAGCTACGCCCAATGGTTTCAGCTCCTTTTCCGTGGGGGAGGGGCTCGCTGCCACAATGATATCTCAGCAGGATGAGGATGGGCTTGAGCGGGAAACTTGCCTTGCCTTGGATGCCAAGACGGGAAGGAAGCTCTGGAGCACTCGGCTTTCTGTAGCGGACTATAAAAATGGTGGTGGCAATGCCGGGGCAGCAGGTAATGACGGGGGAGATGGTCCTCGCTCTACCCCAACGATATCCGGGGGAAAGGTTTTCGTTTATGACGCCGACCTCAATCTCCATGCCTTGGATGTGAAAACGGGCAAGGTTTTATGGAAAAAACGCATCGAAAAGGATTTTTCTGGCCGACAAATCAAATGGAAAAACGCCACATCCCCCGTCATTGAGGGAAAGTTTGTCATTGTCGGCGGCGGTGGTGCAGGCCATACCTTCCTCGCTTTTGATAAGGATTCAGGGAAGCTGGCATGGGAAAGCGGTGACGACACCATCACCCACGCCACACCGGTCGTAGCGACGATCCATGGTGTCCGGCAGGTAGTATTTTTTATGACCAGCGGTCTTGTTGGCGTCGATGTATCCAATGGCAAGATCCTCTGGAAGCAACCTCATCCATTCAAGGTGTCCACAGCCGCCTCGCCAATCGTTTCAGGGGATTTTGTGTATTGTTCCGCTGGCTATGGGGTAGGCGGCGGGCTCTACAAAGTCTCCAAATCTAGGGGGAAGTTTTCCTCGGAAAACGTCTGGTTTAGCAAGGACGTCGTGAACCACTGGAGTACACCAGTCCTTCATGACGGCCATCTCTTCGGCATGTTCAGTTTCAAGAAATATGGTACTGGCCCGCTCATGTGCGTCGAATTGGCCACTGGAAAAACCAAGTGGGCCCAAGACGGTTTTGGTCCTGGCAATGTCACCCTTACTGGAAATGGCCAGCTTCTCGCCCTCGCGGACGATGGCAACTTGGTTGTAGTCGAAGCCACCCCTTCCGCATACAAGGAGATCTCCCGGGCCAAGGTTATCGACGGCAAGTGCTGGTCCACGCCGACCCTTGCCCAAGGCCATATTTTCGCCCGTAGCACGAAGGAAGCAGTCTGCCTCAACGTTTCCCGCTGAGGTACGATGAGTGATTCCATCCGCGAGCTTACCCGTGCGATCCTCTGCTTCCGGGATGAGCGGGAATGGCAACAGTTCCATAATCCCAAGGACATGGCTGCTGCTATCAGTATCGAGGCGGGCGAGTTGCTGGAGCAATTTCTCTGGAAGACCATTCCGGAGGCCGAGGAGCGTGTGTCTACCCACCGTGAATCTATTGAGGAGGAAATCGCCGATATTGGCATTTACCTGATGGAGCTTGCGGACAACCTGGGTATCAACCTCGGGGAGTCCATGCTGCGGAAACTCGGGAAAAACGCCCGGAAATACCCGGTTCAAAAGGCCAAGGGAAAGCACACTAAGTACACCGAGCTCTAGGATATGCAATGAAACCCGTTCCTTCTCTCATGGCTTGTTGCCTATTTGGGATCCCCTTGGTCGCCCAGGATGTCCCAAACGTCCTTTTCATCACTCTTGACGATATGAACCGGGACTCCATCGGTGCCTACGGTGCGAAGGTGAAAGGGGTGACTCCAAATATCGACAATCTCGCTTCCGAAGGCCTCCGGTTCGAGCATGGCCACGTGACGATTGCCATTTGCCAGCCGACCCGCGCAGTCTGGATGACCGGACGCTATCCCCATAATAGCGGGGCTCTCGGCTTCAATGCCATCAACCCCGGCGTCCCGACCCTCCCGGAAACTCTGCGGAAAAATGGTTTCCTCACCGGAATCCTAGGAAAGACCGAACATGTCGTCCCTTCCAGGAAAGGAGCGTTTGACTACAAGCGGAGCCGGGCGGAAATGTTGAATGGCAGGAGCATGTTACATTACGGCCAATTCACCAAGGAGTTCCTCAACCTAGCCAAGGAAAAGAGGCAGCCTTTTTTCCTGATGGCCAATACCCATGACCCCCACCGGCCTTTTGACAACCGTAAACCCGCAGACAAACGTAACTAGAACCCGCCCCCTCCCCCAAAGGACGATTCCCAGAAAAAGAAAGCCCGCCCTCGTTATAGTGACTACCCTGCCCCCTCCAAAATTTACCAGCCCGAGGAAATCTTGGTTCCCGGCTTCCTCCCCGACCTTCCCGACATCCGGGAAGAAATAGCCCAGTACTATAGTTCCGTACGGCGGGCGGACGATGTGGTTGGGCGTATCCTGGCAGAGTTGGAAAATTCCGGATTTGCCGCTAATACGGTAGTGATGCTCAAATCGGATCACGGCATTGCCGTCCCATTTGCGAAGACCAATGTTTGGCGGCATTCCACCCTTACCCCCTGGCTCGTCCGGTGGCCTGGAGTCATCCAACCGGGAACCCGGGATACCGCCCATTCCGTAGCCGGGGTCGATTTCGCCCCTACCATTTTGGACATCGTAGGCATCCCTCCCATGGAAGGGATGGACGGACGTTCCTTCTTACCGGTGCTGAAAGGTGAAATGCAGTGCAATCGCGAGTTCGTCTACACCCACATCAACACGATAGCCTCCGGCCGAAGTTACCCGATGCGCTCCCTCCAAGGCAAGCGCTATGGCTTGATTTGGAACGGTTGGAGCGACGGCGCGACCACTTTCCGGAACGAATCCATGTCCGGACTGACCTGGAAAGCCATGGCCTCCGCCGCAGAGGACGATCCAGCCCTTGCCAAGCGTACCCAACACTACCTCTTCCGTACCCCTATGGAGTTCTACGATTACCAAAAAGACCCCGATGCGCTCAACAACCTCATTGACGCCCCTGCACACCAGGAATTGATTCGTATCTACCAGGGAAAACTCTTCCGGCTCATGGAGGATTTCCGGGACAACCAAACCAAGAATTTCCAAACAACCCTCAACAAAACCAAATCATGAACAAACCGGAAACCTCTACCCTCCCCCGCCGTAACGTAATCACTGCCTCTGCCCTCGCTACGGCCTCCCTGGGGTTTGCGCGCTCGGCAGTCGTCGGTTCGGACACCATCAAAATCGGCCTCGTCGGGTGTGGCGGACGGGGTTCTGGTGCCACCATCAACACCCTTATCGCCGACAAGGGAACGAAGCTCTACGCAGTCGCCGATGTCTTTGAAGAAAAGGCCAAAGCTGCCCCCTCCCGCATTGGAGCCAATCCGGTTGCCAAAGACCGTGTCGATGTCTCCCCCGAGCGTGTTTTCCACGGCCTCGACGCCTACAAGCAACTTTTGGAGACAGACGTCGATGTCGTTATCCTGGCTACTCCCCCAGGCTTCCGCCCCCTTCATATTGAGGCGGCCATCAATGCCGGCAAGCATGTGTTCGCCGAAAAGCCTGTTGCTGTGGACGGCCCAGGCATCCGCCGCGTCTTGGAGGCTTGCAAAAAGGCCAAGCAAAAGAACCTTGCCGTGGTCTCCGGCCTCTGCTGGCGGTACGAGGAGAATACCCTCAAGTTGGTGAACAAAATCCACGACGGGTTGCTGGGGGACATCGTGGCCGTCGAGTGTCAACGCTTCAATACCGGTGTCTGGGTTCGCCCTCGTCTGGATGGACAGTCCGAACTCGCACACCAACTCCAGAACTGGTACTACTACACCTGGTTGTCCGGGGATTTCAACGTCGAGCAATTTGTCCACGAAATCGACCGTTGCGCATGGCTCCGGAAGGACGAGTTGCCAGTACGTTGCTGGGGTTGCGGCGGCCGCGAAACACGGAACGGCTCAGACCATGGCCACATTTTCGACCACATGGCCGTCACCTTCGAATACGCCAACGGCCAGCGCCTTCATTGCAACGCCGCGCAGCAAAAAGGTTTTGCCGGTCGTAATGAAGTTGTGGCTTACGGCACCAAAGGCCAAGTCAACCTAGGCCGCTTCATCACCGAAATGTACGACGGACGCATGGAGCGCCATGAAAACAAAAGGGCCGTGCAAATGCACCAACAGGAGCAAAATGTCATGTACGCCGCCCTCCGCAAAGGGGAAATCATCAACAACGGTACCTACATGGCGCACTCCACCCTCATGGGGCTCATGATGCGTGACGCTTGCTACACCGGCAAAGTCATCGAGTGGGACAAGGCGCTCAACTCCAAGCACGTTTACGCCCCGGCGGATATTGACACCATGACCATGGACACCGTCGTCCAACCTCCCGAAGTTGCCATCCCTGGAGTGACGATTCTGGGATAAGGCTTATCTGCCGCGGGAATCCATCCCCAACTAATGCGATACCTACCCCTCCTTCCCTTCCTCCTGTCGGCCGCCTTTGCCCAGGAGCCAGCACCGCCTGTGGCCAAACCCGATGGCTCGGCTGTCCTGTTGTCGGAAACCAACCTTTCGCCGCAAGGGTTTGAAGCTGCGCTGGGCAAGTTACCGGCACTCACGGACTTGGCACCGGAAATCCGCGCCGCCCTTGCCGATGTTTACCAGAAAGGGCAGTCCCTTGCCCAGGAGAGGGAGAACCTGGCGGCGAAAAAAGCCGCCCATGCCAAAGCATTGGAATCCGCCCCTACCCAGTTGGAGGCATTGCGCAAGGAAGCCGAAGCCGGCCAGCCTGAAAAACCGACGGAACCCCAGAAGGCCCTTACCACCGCAGAACTTACGCCGATCCTATCCCAGACGGAAGCGGATGCCGACGCGGCAGGAAAGGCATTGGAAAAACTCCGCGAGGAAGTGGCTCGGCGGAAATCAAGGGCGGGCGAAATCCCGAAACTGGTCACCGCCGCCAAGGCCAAGCTGGACGAAATCAAGGTTGCCCTGGAAACCCCGCCCCCCCAAGGAGAAGCCGTCGAATTGACCCAAGCCAACCGTTTGTTCCTGCTTACCCGAAGGTCATTCCGCCTCCAGGAGGTTGATACCCTGGATGCGGAACAGAAGGAATATGCGGGGACATCCGAGTTGCTCAACTTGCAGATCGACCGGCAAACCGCCAAATCCTCGGCCTTGTCCAAGCAGGTGACCGTATTGCGGGAACGCTTGGCTGCCGCTGGCAAAAAAGAGGCGGAGGAAGCTGCTGCCAAGGCCGCCGAGGAAGCCCTGCGTCTGAAGGAGGCCTTTTGGAAATCGTTCCCGGAGTTATCCGACATCGCAGAGGCCAATTCCTTGTTGGCCGAAGCTGGGAAGCAACTGCAAGCCAGGATTGCCGGAGCGAACTCCGAATTGGCCGGGAGCGAGCAACAATTGGAAAAGTTGCGGACCGACTTTACTGCTGCCAAGGAGCGGGTGGAGGCTTTCGAGCTAGCCGATGTCCCGCTGGACAAAACCATCGGGGACATGTTGAGGGGGCATAGGAGACAACTGGCTAGCCTTGTCGGGACGGGTGATGTCGGTACCCGGTTAGGCGAGATTACGGATGCCTCGCTCCGGGAACTCGAACACCGGGACAAAAGGCAGGAATATTCGGATGTCGAAGAACTGGCTGCACTGTTGGTCAGTAAATTCGAAGATTCCGGGAGGCTGGCCGACACAAGCAGGAAACAAGAGGTGGCTGACCGCGTCCGCGATCTGATCCGTGCCCGGCGTGACCAACATGCGGCGATGTCCCAGGAATACAAAAAACTTGGGGATCTGCTGACCAAGATCAATCTTTCCGACATCGCAGTTCGGAATGAAAGCGGGGACTTTAGTAATTACGTTGAAGAGCGGGTCTTATGGATCCGTAGCTCCAGCTGGCTATCGCCCTGGGCCATCCGGGGTGAAGCAGCGAACCTGCCCAAACTTGCCGACCCCCTCGCCTGGGAAAAGGTCGCGAAGAGGTTGGGCACCAATGCCTCCAACGAGCCGCTTGTCCCTTTTTTATATTTTCTTGCGATCCTGTTCGTTGCCTTTGGCAGGAAGAGGGTTTGCCAGGTTATGGAAACGGCGCTGGCCAACGGCCAAGACCGTGAAAACACTTCCCTCCGGCCGACTTTCCTGGCGTTGGTTTGCATCGGTTTCCGGGTAGCATTGTTCCCTTCGGTCGCCTGGGCGTGCGCTCACATCCTGCATTTCCATTGGTCCGGGAATTATGGTTTTGTTGCTGGGGTATCCTCAGCATTGGCGAATGCCGCAGTGGTGGGAGCCGTCGGCTCCTTGATGGCCAGGCTTTCCATGCGCGGCGGGTTGTTTCAGACCCATTTTTCATGGACAGAGGCAAGATGCACTGTTTTGTGGCGGCAGCTCCAGTGGTTTGTCCCCCTTTCAGTATTTTTGACTGCCTGGATCGGCTTCGTGGAGGTCGCGGGTAAGTTCGGGGAAGAGGCACGTTGCGGCTTCATCCTCTGGATGTGTGCAATCGCCACGTTTAATTATAAGATCCTCCATCCTTTATCGATCTCTGCCTCTGGTGCGGCCAAAGTATCCCACCGTTTCTGGCTACGTTTTTTCTGGATGTCGATGACAGCCCTACCCGTGGCATTCGCCTTGTGTTCGTTGTCCGGTTACCATTTCACTGCCATAGAGATGGCATGGCGTGGGGTGATGTCGGTGGGTTTGTTCCTTGCCGTGCTCTTGGTTCGGGGGATCGTTTTGCGTTGGTTTTACCTGGAACGCAAGCGGGTTGCCTTGGGAAAATTGAAACTGCGCCAGGCCCAAGCAACAGCGGACGGCCCCGTCCCCTCTTCCCTTCCCACGGACCAATCGATCACCAATGTGAACGTTACGGAGATCAAGGAGCAAACGCAGAGCCTCACCAGGGTGATGGTTCTGATGAGTATCCTTGCGGGATTGTGGGGGATATGGTCGGACATCACACCGGCACTGAAGATCCTGGACAAGGATGCCCTTTGGTATGTGGAATCCCCAGCCCCGCCAGAAGGTGAAAGTTCCCCGGAGGCATTGCCTAAAGTGGGTGACCCTTCGAAACTCACTGAGGCGGGGAGCAAAGCACCGATGGCTGGTGCGCCTTCTCTCCAGCCCGTCACATTGGCCAACGTCTTGTTCGCCCTGGCGGTCGTTGTCGTTACCGGGATCCTTTTCCGGAACCTCCCCGGTTTCCTGGAGCTGATGATCCTTAAGCACATGAAGCTGGAGACGGGCGGTGCCTATGCCGTGACAACGCTGGTTCAGTACATTGTGGTTGTGGTGGGGACGGTCTATGCGTTTTCCAGCATTGGGCTGACCTGGGAGAAAGTCCAGTGGCTGGCTGCGGCCGTCACCCTGGGGATTGGTTTCGGCCTCCAGGAGATCTTCGCCAACTTTGTTGCTGGGATCATCCTGTTGTTCGAGAGGCCGCTCAGGGTGGGGGATGTCATCACGGTGGACGGCACAAGTGGTACGGTATCCCGGATGCGGATCAGGGCGACCACCATCACTAATTGGGAACGCCAGGAGCTGATCATCCCGAACAAGGACCTGGTCACCGGGCGCCTTACGAATTGGACCCTTACTGACTCGACCAACCGGATCTACATCAACGTTGGCGTAGCTTACGGCTCGGATGTACGGAGGACCCGGGAAATCCTTTTTGAAATCCTGCGGGACAACCCTTTTGTGGTCGAAGACCCCCAGCCCCGGGTTACCTTCGACCTCTTTGGCGACAGCACCCTGAACTTTGCTATCCGAGCTTTCCTCGATAAACTTGATAACCGCCTGGAGGCCATCCATACCCTCCATGAAGCCATTGACGATCGTTTCAAGGAAGCTGGCATCGAGATCGCCTTTCCCCAACGGGATCTCCATATCCGCTCCGGCCTGGAGCATTTGTCCAAAGGATCCTGACAACCGTGAAAGAAACCGGCCAGGACGATCCCAACCCCTTCCTCCCCATCCTTTTGGATTACTTTTCCGATTCCCCGGAAAAAGCCGCCCGGATCCTGGAGACCATGGAGGAGGAGGACGTGGTCGAAGTCATCAAAGTGCTGCCCCCGGAATTGGCCGCTTGTGCAGTCCGACAACTCCAGACCCATTATGCCGCCCACTTGCTTGCGGGTTCGAGCCAAGAGCTGGTCAAACAAATAACCAAGGAGCTTGAGCCGGAGCATGCCGCCTCCATTTTCCTGCATTTGCCTGAAGATTCGAGGGAAGCCCTCCTTGGCCATTTGTCCAAAAAACAGCGGCGGCTTATCCGCGAGCAGCTCACTTTTCCCGAAGACAGCGTCGGCCGGTTGATGTCCACCCGGTTCCTGGCCTTCAAGTCTGGGATCACTGCAAAATCCGCGACCAGCCGTATCCGCAAAATGGAGAAATCCCGGACTTCCAACTCCTACATTTACGTAGTGGACGAAGAGTCCCGGCTCCAAGGGGTGGTCAATATGCGCGACCTCCTCCTGGCAGACCCGCTCCTTCCACTCCGCGAAGTCATGCGGACGGAGGTCTTCACCCTGCACGCTTTCACAGGTACAGACGAAGCCGCTTCCGAACTCGGGAAACGCCGTTATTTCGCCGCTCCGGTCATTGATAGTGAAAACCGCTTGCTTGGCATCATCCGGGCGGAGCAGCTTATTGAAGGGATCCAGGAGAATGCTGCGGAGGACATCCAGAAAATGTTCGGTGCCGGTGGGGAGGAGAAAGCATTTTCCCCGATCCCTTACACCTTGAAAAACCGGTTGCCCTGGCTCCATGTGAACCTTGCCACCGCCTTCTTGGCTGCGAGTGTCGTAGCGATGTTCGAGGATATGATCGCAAAGATCACCGTCCTTGCCGTCTTCTTGCCAGTCGTAGCCGGGCAAGGGGGCAATGGCGGCGCCCAATCCTTGGCCATCGTGATGCGGGGCATTGTCATGCGGGAAATCCCCAAAGGCCAAGCCCTACGGCTTGTGGCCAAAGAATCCATTGTGGGATTGGTAAACGGGCTTATCACCGGGGCGGTCACGGCGGGGATCGCCTGGATATGGTTCCAAAACGCCTACCTCGGGCTGGTCGTAGGGCTGGGTATGGTCGTCACCATGTTGGCTGCGGGGTTGGCCGGGTCCGGGATCCCGCTATTGATGCGCCGTGTTGGCTTGGATCCTGCACAATGCTCAAACATTATACTAACCACGGTCACGGATGTGGTCGGATTTTTCGCATTCTTGGGCTTTGCCATGATTTTCAAGGACCGGTTGGTCTGACCTGCTGGTTGACTCTTGGCGTATTTCCGGCATCCATCCGGCCCATGCGTACAATTGCCCTCCTTTTCCTTTTTTCCGGAGGCATCCTTTTGGGTGCCCCGCGCCCCAATATCGTCTTCATCCTGGCGGACGACCTTGGGATCGGTGACGCCAAATGCTACGGGCAGGAGCGTTCTGCCACCGAAACCCCGAACATCGACGCTCTGGCCTCCGGAGGTGTCCGTTTTACGGATGCCTATGTAAATGCCTCCGTCTGCGTGCCGACCCGGGTTGCCATCATGACCGGGAGGTACGCATGGAGGTACGGCAAGCCTGAAGCAGGCGGGCCTTGGGGGTTTCTCGGGTCAAGGTTTCCTGTCGGCACCCCGACAATCGGCACTCTCCTTTCTTCCGCAGGCTACCGGACCGGATACATCGGGAAGTGGCACCTTGGGACACGGATGGAGACCAAGGACGGCAAGGTCCAGGGACTGGAAAATGTGGACTATTCAAAACCTCTCCTGGTCGGGCCGCGAGAACATGGGTTCCAGGAGAGTTTTATCCTCCCCGGTTCGCTGGACATGTACCCCTATGCCTTTGCCCGGGACAATGTTTGGCAAGGGAAGGTTTCCTTCCAAAAGGGTTGGAGCGCATTCAACCGGGTCGGCCCGGCGGAGGAAAAGTTTGAAGACCACGAAGTGCTGGAGACCCTTTACCGGGAGGCCGAACGCTTCATTGGGAGCCAATGCCGCGCGAACCCTTTTTATCTGCAGCTTGCCCTTACCGCACCGCATACCCCCATCAGCCCTGGGAAAAGATGGCAGGGTAAAAGCAAACTTGGCCTCTACGGTGACTTTGTCATGGAAGTGGACCATGTGGTGGGGCGGGTCATGGCCGCCCTGGAAAACAAGGGCTTCGCCGAGGACACCCTTGTCCTGTTCTCATCGGACCATGGCGCCGGAGCTTATGCGGGGAACATCCGGAAAGCCACCCCTGGGCAAATCCGCCTCTTGGAAAAGAAGGGGCATTATGCAAGCGGCCCCCACAGGGGCTACAAATTTTCTGTTTATGAAGGCGGCTTGCGTGTCCCACTCATCGCGCACTGGCCCAAGGGCATCCGTGCGGGGCAAACTTCCCCTGCCTTGGTCGGCCTTTGCGACTTGGGCGCAACCTTCGCCGAATTGTCCGGTGCGGAATATGGAGGGGATGAATTCCCGGATTCCATCAGTTTCGCCCATGTGCTGGCCGATACTTGCAAACCTTCAAAGCGCAAGGCTCTGGTTATGCAGTCCATCGGTTCCTTTGCGGTGCGCCGGGGTGATTGGAAACTTTGCCTTGGTCCCGGTAGCGGCTCTTACCTCGACTACGGAAACACCCCGCGCGAGGATATCGCCTGGAAGGATGCCATGGAAAAATTTGGCCGTGCCCCGAAGGAAGAAGACCTTTTCCGACCACCGTTCCTCCAGCTCTACAATGTTCGGGAAGATTTACACGAGGACCGGAATGTAGCCGGGGAGCATCCGGAAATTGTGGACAGGCTGGTCGCGACCTTGCGGGAACAGATGGACAATGGCCGTAGCTCCCCAGGCCCGAAGTTACCAATGGACCTGGAAGTCCCCCTTCATTTCAGGGTGCCGGATTTTGTGAAAGCCGGGTTGGAATAGGGGCTGACGGTTCAATCCTCGTATTCGTCTTCCTCATCCTCTTCGTATTCTTCGAGTTGGTCGAGGATGGACATGTCGTTTGCGTTGCCCAGGGCGTTTTCGTAGGAGATAGTGCCGTCCACGTAAAGTTCGACGAGGTGTTGCTCCATGGTCTGCATGCCCTCTTTCTTCTGGGTCTCGAGCATGGAGTAAACCTGGGAGAGGTTCATGGTGCGGATGACGTTGCCCAGGGCGTTGGTGTTGCGGAGGATTTCCATGGCGACGACGCGCCCCTTGCCGTCCTCCCTTTTGATGAGCTTCTGGCTGATGATGGTGCCGATGCTGAAAGAGAGCTGGAGGGCGAGGGCCTTGGCTTGCTCGGAGGGGAACATGTCGATGATGCGGCTGATCGCGCCCTTTGTGTCCCGGGTGTGCAGGGTGGAGAAGACGAGGTGGCCGGTTTCCGCCGCGCTGAGGGCAAGGCCGGCGGTTTCCTGGTCACGCATTTCCCCGATGAAGATGATGTCTGGATTTTCCCGCAGGGCGGATTTGAGCCCTTTGGAAAAGCTGTCCACGCTGCCGCCGACTTCCCGCTGGGAGATCATGGCAGTCTTGCTTTCGAAAACAAATTCGACGGGGTCTTCCAGGGTGATGATCCGGACTTTCCGCGTCTTGTTGATGTGCTCGATGAGGCTGGCGATGGTGGTAGATTTCCCGGAACCGGTCACCCCGGTGACCAGGCAGAGCCCTTGCTTCATGGAGACCATGGATTTCCAGATGTTCTCGGAGGGGAACCCTACATCCTTCACGGCTGGTACATAGCTGGAAAGCATCCGCATGACCATGGCCATGCCTTCCCGGTCGTGGAAGATGTTGATCCGGAAGTTTACGCCACCTTCGTCCCAGGCGAAACCGCAGTCGAGGTCATTGAGGCCTTCGTACTTGAGCTTGCGGCGGTTGGTCTCGTTGAGCATGGGGAAGATGAGGTGTTCGATAGTCTCCGCAGTAAGGGGATAGGCCTCCTCCATTTGTTCGAGGTCGTCGTCGTAACGGTAACTGAAAGGGCGGCCCACTTTCATATGGATGTCGGACATCCGGGACATATTGCCCACTTTATGCTCGTCCCCGGTGAACCAGCGGAGCAGGTCGGCCATGCTCCAGTAGCTGTCCCCAATGGGATAACATGCGTATTCGAGGTCGTATTCTTCTTCCATGGTGGAAAATCGGGTTGGTTGTTTTCACAGGCATGGCTTGCCGTGCCAATCCCAAAGTTCAGGCCGAGGGCGGGATGATGCGGGAGCGTGCCCCTTTGTGCCCAGGGTCTAGGTCGAGTGTGATGAGATAGTGGTTTTGCGCCATTTGGATGTCGCCTTTTTCTTCCAGGAGGGTGGCGAGCAGGAAGTGGGCAGCGGGGTTGTCGATTTCGATTTCCACGGATTTTTGCAGGTACTCGATGGCGAGCTCCGGGTTGTTGTCCGCCTCTTCCAGGATGGCGAGGCTGTGGAGGATGGCGTAGTGACTGGGGTTGGCTGAAATGCCGTCTTCCAAGTGTTGGCGCGACTTTTCCGGGTCGTTATGGTATTCGTAGTAAAGGGCTAGCTGGAAATGGGCTTCAGATTGGCAGCGGTTGTATTCCTCGATTTCCGAATCGGCATCCCGGGCTTTGGCGAATTGGTTTTTGGAGAGGAGGTCCGTGGCGATGTCCCGCAGTTCGGGGATGCGGGCTTTGGCGGTTTCGATGGTCTTGCGGTAGTGGTGGAGCATCCGTTCGGTGTCCTTGGCTTTGGCACTGAGTTGGGCGGCACGAAGGTGGAGCGTCGGGTGCCCTGGGTGCTTGGTGACTGCATCCTTTGCGGCGGAGAGGGCTTCAGCCGGGGGCAGTAGGGTTACCAGGGCGAGCCAGGCGTCGATACGGGATGAGTCGAGCCGGATGGCTTCCTTGAGGTTCCTAATGGCAGATTGGGGCTCCCCAGACTTGGCTTGGATGAGGCCGAGTTCGGCATGGGCGCCCGCGTGCTTGGGATCCAGGTTGATGACTTTTTCAAATTCTTTTTTGGCCTCGGATTCGAAGCCTCCTTGCATGAGGGTGCCAGTGTGGTTGTATCGTTTACCGTGCTGGAGCAGGAGCCCGAGGTGGTAATGCCCCTGTATATGGGACGGCTCGTAGTCGACGGTGGTTTCGAAATAGGAGCGGGCTTTGGCAAAATCTTCCGGG
>JAYPDO010000035.1:0-10275 GCA_038125285.1 Opitutia bacterium | reverse complement strand
GAGGAGGCCGAGTTGGAAATAGGCTTCGAGGCGGTCTGGGTCTTGTTGGAGGGTTTTTTCGAAGTGGTAGACGGCGTCGTGGGGGTGGTTGGCCTGGAGGGAGGTCATGGCCAAGTGGAAATGGGCGTCAGGGTTGCGCGGGTCGTTCTCCAGGATGGCTTCGAGGTGGGCTTTGGCTGCACCGAGTTCGCCGTGGCTAGCACTGAGGGAGGAGAGGAATTTAAGGGCTTCGGGGTGGGACGGGTCATGCTGGAGCAGGGCCTCCAATTGGGAGACGGCGGCGGGGATGTCCCCTTCCCTTTCCAGGAGGATGGCGAGTTGGTAGCGGGCGTCCGAAAAGTCCGGTTGGAGTTCGACGGCTTTGAGGAGGTGTTCTTTGGGGCTGCCCATGGGGCTTCCTCATGTCCTTTCGATAATTCCCGGTTCAGGTGTTAAGCCCCCGTTGGAAATCCGAGCCGCCTGCGTGCTTGAGCGCGACGGAGGCTTTTCGGTTTTCGTTGGCGTAGAGCTCTTCGTTGAGGAGAAGGGCAAGGTGGTAGTGGGCGCGGGCGTAACCTGGGTCGATCTCGATTGCCCGCTCAAAGTGCCGCCTTGCTCTGGGGCGTTCGTTGATTTCCTGCAGGAGGAGGCCGAGGTGGAAGTGGGCTTTGGCGTGTTGGGGTTCGATATCGATAGCCTGTTTGTAGTGGTTTTCGGCTTTGTCGAACTCAGGCTGGCGAATGTGGGTGCCGTCTTTTTTTACCCGGTGACCCCCGGCGAGGAGTTTGCCGAGGCCGTAGTGGACGTCAGCATAACCGGGGCGGATTTCGGCTGCTGTCTCGTAATTCCGGCGGGCGAGTTCAAACTCACCAGGCGAGTTCAGGACGCGGCCAAGGTTGTAATAGGCTTCGGTGTAGTTCTGGTCGACTTGGGTGGCCTTTTCAAAATAGACCTTGGCTTCGTTGACCAAGTGAAGGGCTTCCATGACATGGCCGAGGTAGTACCATCCGGGGGCAAAGTCGCCTTCAATCTCTACAGAGTTCAGGTAATGGTTCTTCGCCTCTTCGTATTCCTTGAGGATGTCGCATGTACGGGCGAGGTGATAGTGTGCCTGGGCGTACTCGGGGTTGAGCTTGATAGCCCGTTTGAAGTGTTCCTTGGCTTCCTGGAAGTCTTTGCGTTCGGCAAGGAGGAGGCCGTAGTGGAAGTAGGCCAGGGGATAATCGGACCAGTATTCGATCGCCTTTAGGTAGTGTGCTTCGGCGGCTTCCTCGGAGTTTTTCTCGTGGTGGATGGTGGCGAGGAGGAAGTGTGCCTTGGCGTACTTGGGATTGAGATGGATTGCGGTCTCCAGGTTGAGCTGGGCGTCCTTGAATAGTTCGGAGAAGCGTTTGCGGCGTGCTTCCTCGTCGTGGTGCTTGTCCTTTGTGGCCAGGTCGCTGAGTTGCTTCTGGACGCGGCCAAGGTTGAAGTATGCCTTGGAAAAATAGGGGTCGTGCTGGATGGCGGCCTTGAAGTGCTTTTCCGCATCGGCAAGCTTTTTGCGGATGGTGAGCATGCCGTCCTTGTTGACGGTGCGGCCGCCTTCGTAAAGTTTGCCGAGGTAGTAGTGGGCGTCGACATAGTCTTCCCGAATGTCGATGGCGATTTCGTAGTTTTTTGCGGCTTCGACAAATTCTTCAGGGTCAGTGAGGATACGAGCCTTGTGGAAATAGGCTTGGGCGAAATTTTGCTCGATCTCCGTGGCTTTCTCGAGGTTGTTCTTGGCGTCTTCCGTCTCGCCTTGGGTGATGAGGAGGAGGGCGAAGTTGTAGTAGGCCTCGGTGTAGTTGGTATTGAGGTCGAGGGCGTTGGAGAAGTGTTTTTTGGAGTTCTCTATGTCGCCAGTTTCGGCCAGGAGCATGGCGAGCTTACAATGTGCTTGCGAGTAGTCGGGGTTGAGGCGGATTGCTGTCTCGAAGTGCTCGCGGGCAATTCGGGTGTGTTCCAGGGCGGCTTCAGACCCTTCGTCGCCAGTTTCCGCTGCCGCAAGCTGGACGAGTATGGTGGCGAGGTTGAAATGAGCCTCTGCGTAGTCGGGATTTAGCTCCAGGGCGGTCAGAAGGTGTTTCTTTGCCGTGGCGATGGCTTCCTTGTCGGACTGGGCGGCGGGATTGGCGAGGGGATTGGGCTTCTCGATGACCTTCGGCATATTGGAGCCGGCAGGTTTCGGGGCTTCGCCTTCTGGTTTATCTTTTTCCACCCGGGGCTGCCTTGCAGGTGGGGGCTTTTTTTGCAGGATTCTTTTTGCGGCCACCTTTTTGACCGGGGCTTTGCGGACGGTCGGCTTTCTTTGGGGGGCGGACGGCTTTTTCTCGTTGGCCATGGCGTTTCGGCGGTGTCCCAGTTGCTTACTTTGTGGTCATGACCCAAACGCCGTCCCATTCGCCTTCGGGCGGGTTGGCCTTGAGGTGTTCGCACCGTTCAATGTAGAGCTTGGCCGCCTTGTCGTTGGGGTTGAGCTTGAGGCAGTTTTTAAAGAGTTTGGTGCCTTTGTCCCACTCGGCCTTGCGGAAACAGCGGATGCCATCGTTGAAGGTCTGGATTGTTTCCACGAGGTTGGGGAAGGAGTTGTCATCGTGGTAGTCTAGGACTTCGAAGACGCTGACGGGTTCGGTCTTGCCTTTGACGATAACGAGGTCGACCTCTCGGGTGCGGTAGGTGTCCTTTGTGGCTTTGTGGGTAAACTCTGAAATCAGGATGTGGGCGCCGTATTGCTTACAGGCGGACTCGATCCGGGCGGCAAGGTTCACGCCGTCTCCTATTACCGTGTAGTCCATGCGTTTGGTGGACCCGATGTTTCCAGACACAATGTTGTCGGTATTGACGCCCATGCCGTGGTCGATGGGCATTTTGCCGTCCTTGGCGCGTTGGGCGTTGAATTCGTTGAGCTTGACCATCATGTCGATGGCGGCACGGACGGCGCGGTCGGGGTCGTCGTCATGGGGGACGGGTGTGCCGAAGATACACATCATGGCATCCCCGATGAACTTGTCGAGCATGCCTCCCCGGCTGGTGATGCACTCGACCATGATTTCGAAGTATTCGTTGAGGAGTTTGACGGTTCCTTGTGCACCAAGTTCTTCAGTGATGGTAGTGAAACTACGTACGTCGGAAAAGAGGACGGAGGCGACGGATTGTTTGCCGCCCATGATGTCCCCTTCCCCTCCGGATGCCACAAGTTGCTCGGCCAGGGCCGGGTCCATGTAGCGGGACATGGTGGACTTCATCCGTTTCTCGCTGCTGATGTCGGCGAGCATGACCATGGTGCCGAGGTCGTACTTTTCCTTGCCTTTGGGCGTTTCGCGTTCGCCTTCGAGGGGGAGGATGTTGAGGTTGACGGAGGTTTTCTTGCCGGAGATGACAAGCTCGGTGTCGAGGAGTTCCATCGGTTCCTTCACTCCGGTAAGCTTCTCCTTCATCCAGGCGTTTTCGTCGATGAAGAGTTCGTCAATGTGCTTATGGACGATAAATTCCTCGCGGTCGAACTGGAGAATGCGGAGGCCGGCGCGGTTGATGGTCTTGACGCGTTGCTCGGTATCGAAGGTGACCACGCCGTCGTTCATGCTGGCGAGCATGCTCTGGGTGTAGTTCATCGCGTTTTGCACCTCGTCGAAGAGTTTGGCGTTCTCGATACCCATCGAGATTTGGGAGGTGAAGGCGGCGAGGCGTTTTTCGTCTTCCTTGGTGAATGCTCCGCCCCTTTTGTTAAGGACTTGGGAGACGCCGATGATTTTGCCGTCCTTGCTGATGACGGGCATGCAGAGTATGGAGCGGGTGAAGAAGCCGCTGGAGCGGTCGAACGCGGGGTTGAAGCGGAGGTCGGCGTAGGCGTGGGGGATGTTGAGCGGTTTCCCGGTGTGGAAAACGGTCCCGGCGATGCCGACGTTGTTGGGGAAGCGGATGATGTTTTTGCCGAGGCCTTCGCCGACTTCGGTGTAGAGTTCGTCCGTCTTTTCGTCGTTGATGAAGAGGGTGGCCCGCTCGGACTCCAACATGTGGGAGATGGTACGTATGATTTTCTCCAAAAGGGGGCCGAGTTCGAGTTCGGAACTGACTTGGGAGACGACGTCGAGGAATTCGAGTTCCTGCTTCCGGGAAGCCTCGACTTGTTCGACCATGACGTTGCCCTGAATGACGATGGCGGCCTGCTCGGTCATGGCTTCGAGGAGGTCGAGGTCGTCCTGGTCGAAAATGCCGTCCTGCTTGTTGAGGAGCTGGGTGACGCCGATGACGTCCCCGGTCATGGTGCGGAGGGGGGCGCAGAGGATGCTCTTTGTACGGAAACCGGTGCGGACGTCGACGGCTTTGTTGAAGCGGGGATCCTTGTAGGCGTCGGGGATGATGGCGCCTGGGTTATTGGAGAAGACCCATCCGGCCACCCCCTTTGTATTTAAAATACGGATTTCGCGCTTGAGGTTGCCTTGGGCGATCCGGGAGTAGAGTTCCCCGGTGGTCTGGTCGTTAATGAAGACGGTGCCCCGTTCGGTCTTGATGTGCTGGCTGGTGATCTGGACTAATTTGGCGAGGGCTTCGTCCAAGTTTTTGGTGACGGCGAGGCTGTTGGTAACCTCCAGGAGGATTCTTGCGTGCTTGTCGGACTCTGCAAGTCTCTCGCGTGCGCTTACGGGTGGGGGGCCGTTGTCATTATCCTGGTTACTACTCATTTGGGGCTTCCTGTGATTCGAGTTGTTGGCGCAAGGAGTCGATTATGGAGTGCAAGTGTTCTTGTTCCCGATGTTTCAGTTGAGCTTCCTTTTGGAGTTTCTCTTGGAAGTTCACAACCCTTTTTTCCATGCGGTCGCGTTGGTCGGAAATAGTGGTACGTAGGGAACGGATTTCCCGGTTGGCATTGGTGAGGGCTTTCTGGATGTTAGATTCCTCTTCGTTGCGGTTGCGCTCGATGTCGTTGCGGAGGGAGGCGATGGTGTCCCGCAGCAGTGCGTTCTCGGTCTGGGAGGAGGCGACGGCGCGTTGGACGCGGTCTTCCTGGCCCACCCGAACCCGTTCCAGGTTTTCCCGGAGGGAGTTGATCGTGTTGCGCAGCTGGGTTGCTTCGTCGTTGGCTGTGGAAGCGGATTTTTGGAGGAGTTCGGATTGTTTGGCTTGCGCTGCCTCCAGTTCTGTGCGGAGGGTGTTGACGGTGGACTTGAGCTGTTTGTTGAGGTCTTCGGCATGGGCGGTGGCTCGTTGGATGCGTTCTTCCTGGCCGATACGGGTGCGTTCGAGTTCCGAGCGGAGGGAATTAATGGTGCCTCGGAGAAGTTTGTTTTCCTTGTTGGCTTCGGAGGAGACTTTCTGGAGCCTGTCTTCGTGGTCGGCCTGGATGGCTTCGAGTTCTGTGCGGAGAGTGTTTACGGTGAGCTTGAGCTGTTTGTTGAGGTCTTCGGCGTGGGATACTGCACGCTGGATGCGTTCTTCTTGGCCGATCCGGGTTTTCTCAAGCTCCGTGCGGAGGGAGTAGATGGTGCCTTTGAGGACGGTGTTTTCCTTGTTGGCTTCGGAGGAGACTTTTTGGAGCCTGTCCTCGTGGTCGGCCTGGGTGGCTTCGAGTTCTGTGCGGAGAGTGTTGACTGTGTCTTTGAGCTGTTTGTTGAGGTCTTCGGATTCGGCCACGGCTCGTTGTACCCGTTCGTCCTGGCTGATGCGGGTGCCTTCGAGTTCCGTGCGGAGGGAATTAATGGTGCCTCGGAGAAGTTTGTTTTCCGTGTTTGCCCCGGTTGTGGCTTTTTGAAGCTGTTGTTCGTGATAGGCCTGGACGGCTTCGAGCTCTTCACGGAGGGAGTTGACGGTGAGCTTGAGCTGGCGGTTGAGGTCTTCTGCCTGGGAGACGGCGCGTTGGATGCGGTCTTCTTGGTCGATACGGGATTTCTCGAGTTCTGTGCGGAGTCCGTTGATGGTTCCGCGGAGGTGTTTGTTCTCGGTGTTGGCGGCTTGGGAGGCTTTTTGGAGTTTGGCTTCGTGCTCGGCCTGGATGTTCTCCAGCTCTTCGCGCAGGGTGTTGACGGTGAGCTTGAGCTGTTTGTTGAGGTCCTCGGACTCTGAGACGGCGCGTTGGACGCGGTCGTCCTGGGAAATGCGGGTTTTTTCGAGTTCCTCTCGGATGCCGTTGATGGTGCTGCGGAGGAGCTTGTTCTCGGTGTTTGCGGCCGAGGTTGCCCTTTGGAGCTGTTGCTCGTGGTCTGCCTGCATGGTATCGAGCTCTTGGCGGAGGGCATTGACGGTGTTCTTGAGCAGTCGGTTTAGGTCTTCGGACTGGGATACGGCGCGTTGGATGCGGTCTTCCTGGACGGCTCGGGCTTTTTCGAGTTCGGAGCGCAGGCCGTTGATAGTGGATTTGAGGTGTTTGTTTTCGTGGTTGGCTGCGCTGGTGGCTTTCTGGAGTTGTTCTTCGTGGGCAGCTGAGAGGTTTTCGAGTTCTGTGCGGAGGGTGTTGACGGTGTCCCGGAGTTGGCGGTTGAGGTCGTCGGAATGGGCGACTGCTCGTTGGATGCGTTCGTCCTGGCCGATTCGGGATTTTTCTAACTCCTCGCGCAGGCTGTTTATGGTACCGCGTAGGACTCGGTTTTCGTTGTTTGCGGCGGAGGTTGCGCGTTGGAGGTGTTCGTCGTGCTGGGCTTGCTGGGTATCGAGTTCTGTGCGGAGGGTGTTGACGGTGTCGCGGAGTTGTTTGTTGAGGTCTTCTGCGTGGGCGACGGCTCGTTGGACGCGGTCATCTTGGGAAACCCTGGATTTTTCAAGTTCCTCGCGCAGGTGGTTGATGGTAGTACGGTGGAAACGGTTTTCCTTGTTGGCGGCTGAAGTGGTTTTCTGGAGTTGCTCTTCGTGGGAGGCTTGTTGGTTCTCAAGCTCCAGGCGGAGGGAATTGACGGTGTCGCGGAGCTGCCGGTTCTGGTCGTGTTCGTGGGCGACGGCGCGCTGGATGCGGTCGTCTTGGTTGGCGCGGGTCTTTTCGAGCTCCTCGCGCAGGTGGTTGACGGTGTTGCGGAGAAGACGGATTTCTTCGTCCGAGGCGGATGCGGCTTTCTGGAGTTCGGCTTCGTGGCCGGATTGGTTATCTTCAAGTTCCTGGCGGAGAGTGTTGACGGTGTCGCGGAGCTGCCGGTTGAGGTCTTCTGCCTGGGCTGTGGCGCGTTGGACGCGGTCGTCCTGTGCGGCACGGGTCTTTTCGAGTTCAGTGCGGAGGGTGTTGACGGTTCCCCTGAGGAGGCGGATTTCCTTGTTTGCCGCTGAGGCGGATTTTTGGAGTTGGGCCTCGTTCTTGGCTTGGTTGTCCTCCAGTTCGAAGCGCAGGGAGTTGACGGTGTTGCGGAGTTGCTTGTTTTCGTCTTCTGAGGCGGCGATGGCGCGTTGTACCCGTTCGTCCTGCGAAATGCGGGTTTTTTCCAACTCTCCTCGGAGGGAATTGACAGTTCCGCGAAGGAGGCGGATTTCTTCGTTTGCCGAGGAGGCGGACTTTTGGAGCTGGGCTTCGTGCTGGGCATGGATGTTTTCCAGCTCGGAGCGAAGGGCGTTTACAGTGTCCCGGAGCTGGGTGTTTTCGTCCGTTGCCTGGGCGACGGCACGCTGTACGCGGTCGTCCTGCGAAATGCGCGTTTTTTCGAGTTCCTCCCTGAGGGAATTTACGGTTCCTCGAAGGAGGCGGATTTCCTCGTTTGCTGCGGAAGCGGATTTTTGGAGCTGGGCTTCGTGCTGGGCATGGATGTTTTCCAGCTCGTCGCGCAGGGAGTTGACCGAGGATTTGATTTGCCTGTTCTCATCCTCAGCACTGGCGACAGCGCGTTGGATGCGGTCATCCTGTGCGGCGCGGGTTTTCTCAAGTTCGATGCGAAGGGCATTGACTGACTGGCGGAGGAGTTGGTTGTCCTCGTTTGCCTTGGATTCACGGTTCTGTATGTCGTCCGCATGTTGGGCTTGTTGGTGCTCCAGTTCTGCCCGTAGGGACTCCACGGTGGCCTTGACTTGGCGGATTTGGCCTTCTGCATTGGCGGCAGCCCGGTGGGCAGCTTCTTCCTTGGCTGCGTGCGCTTTTTCAAGCTCGTAACGGAGGTTACCGATGGAGTTGCGCAGGACGCGGATTTCGTTGTTGGCTCCGGTAAGGGCGCTTTGGACTTTGTCCTCTTGTCCGGCTCGGACTTGCTCCAGTTCGTCCCTCAGTGCCTGGACGGAATCGCGGAGGAGGCGGTTTTCCCCTTCTGATCCGGCAGTAGCGAGCTGGACTTCTTCTTGGATCCGGGTTTCGGCTTGGTCCAGTTTGGCACGCAGCGCGAGAAGCGTCTGCTTAAGGTACTGGTTTTCCTTCTCATCCAGTTCGATGGTGGGGCTATCGGTTGTGTCCGTCATGGATGTCCGGTGGGGGGAAGTTAGGAGGTGCCTACTATGGCGGTTGAATTGTGTAAAACACTAAATAAATCCCTTGCGGTTCTGGTTGTGGCTGATCCTGGCAGTTGCGGGAAAAATTTTGGAAATTAGCCTTGGTTTGGATTGACAAGGCAATGGCTGTCACTTTTGTTCGCAAATCTTCACCCGAGTTTGCCCGGTAGCTCAGTGGTAGAGCAGGTGACTGTTAATCACTTGGTCGCTGGTTCGAATCCAGCCCGGGCAGCCATGCCCCCCTTCTTCCTAACCCGTCCAATTTTGACGGGTTTTTGCTTTTTGGAACCCCGGCATGCAGTTTCCCTTTTTATTTGATTCGTAGGCCAAGCAACTGCATCCTGTTTCTCTTTCCCCCAAGCATCCCACCATTTAAATATCCCATGAAATTCGATTCCTGCTCCCCGCGTCCGTTTGTCACAATCTTCATGCGGTTGTGCTTGTTCGCCGTTTTATTCGCAAGTTCCCTGCCCCATGCCCATGCCCAACGTGGCGAAAGCACGCCCGCAGTTGTCCATTTGGAGCAAATTGTCAATGCGGCCATGGAGGAAGCCGGGAATGACGCGGTGGCGATCCAGGCGGCTTTGGGGAAGGTGATGGCCGACACCCGCCCGACTCCGGCTGGATTGAAGGCGATTGCATCCGCGGCAATGCGGAAGGTGGCCACCTTCAACCAGCATGCTTTGCTGGGTGCGGTCAGCGAGGGGATTGTCGTCGCATCCTTGAATCAGGCGAAATCCACCGGGTTGGATCCGATGAAGACCTGTGCCTCCGTTGGGGAAGGGTTGGTTGGTTCTGCCATGGGGACTACTTCGCGCCGGGGGGGCAACAGCATTGTAACGGCCACCGTCGTCGCCCAGGCCACAGCGTTCGCCGTCGTGAAAATGGCTTCTGCATTGCAGATCCCGGTAGCCAATGCTTCCAACGCCGCAGCATTCGGTGGGATGACGGCGACCTTGGCGACCAGCATCGATTACGGTCATGACATTGTGGCAGCGACGATCAACGTGTCCTCCGGGATTACTGAAGGGGTAGTCCGGGCAGCGATTTCCAATGGGGAGGATCACAACTCCGTCGGGCAAGCTTCCCTTACCGGTTCCATCGACTCGATCCACGTAATCACTGCCGCGGCGCAATTGAAGGCCGGGCCTGTGGTTGAGGGTGCCCGTGCCGGTTACCAACGGGGGCTGGAAGTTGCCCTCGGCAGGGTGCCAAATTCCTTGGATGATGAAGACCCGAACCGTGATATCCTGAGAATGGGAACTACGGACTCCGGCACGGGAACTACGGACTCCGGCACGGGAAATTCGGACTCCAACCCCACGGGAACCAACCTGGAAACCATGACCCCTCCCAAGACGATAATCGTTCAAAATGCCGCCAACAAGGATATTGAAATCCGTCTGGAAAGTTCACAGCCCCTGCCCCCCGGCCTCACATACATTGTTTACAAAAACGGTGAGCCTTTTTCCAGCCTATTATCGGAACCCCATTTCGTTCTTCCGACCACACAGCCAACCGAAGAAACTGTCGGTGTGTACAGCATGAGAGTGGTCGATCAGATCACCAACCAATCCCTCGCGGCCTTGCCTACCACTTTTACCCTTCTAAACTCCGACTTGCCCCAGGTCAGCCCTTACGAGTGAGAATGGTTGACGGTTTTTTTCGCCACCGTCCATGGCAGTGTTTTGAAGGCCATCAACCTAATAATTGTTAGCCCTCAGAACAGAGCAGGCTAGCCCCTGCGCCCACGATTGTATCTCTTAGCCACAATCATTGTATGAACCCCCTTCCCCATAGATTTTTACGTCCTTCCGGATGTGTGTTGGTTTTCCTAGCCTTTCCAATGTTGTTGATCGCCCAGGCGGCCAAACCAGAATCAAA
>JAYPDO010000034.1:30193-30465 GCA_038125285.1 Opitutia bacterium | reverse complement strand
TCCCTGTACTGGACTTGTTCGCTGATAGGTGAGTAATATTCCCCAGTACTCCCAGTATTCCTAGAAGAGTTACTTAATGAGTAATTTTGCATGGATGTAGTGATCGGGCGCGACTGGGAAACATTGATAACGGCTTCCTTGTTGTGGGTAGTCAGGATGGCAGGACTGGATAGGATTTTGATATTATCGTTAGTTTTGGCGGCATTAAAGACAAAATCTAGGCCATAGCGTCCCCAAGTTTTGCCGACGCTCCATTCTTTCATTACTCCCAG
>JAYPDO010000034.1:0-30183 GCA_038125285.1 Opitutia bacterium | reverse complement strand
GTGTATCAGTGTCGACCAATAAGCGGCGCACGTAATTCTTGTCTAAGCTGTTGGCGAAGCTGAGGCCGAAGGCATTAATGCCGCGGTTAGTATCTTTTGTTAGTGTGACTTCCGCGATGACGACCTCGATCCGCACCTGGGCGAGGAGTACGTCGATTTGTTCGACTAGGTTTTCGATGTATTCGAGATCGTTTTCGGTTCCGGAGCAGACGATAGCGTTGCTGCGCTCGTCAGCCACGATGATGACATAATCCGAAAATTGCAAGTTCTTGCCCCCTTCTCCCGAAGCGGCAGCCGAAACAGCTGCAGCAACGGCAGGTTTGGCAGTAGCCGGGGTGGGTGCGGCAACCGGGTTGGAGCCTGTCTTTTTCGAGGTTTGTTTGCGAACGGACTGCTGGTTGTTGATCAACTGGGTTATAGTGGCTTCAACTTCCTTGGCTTCCGCATGCTTGATGGAGAAAACTTTGCTTTTGGTCTTGGCCTCCACATTAACATCCAGCTTCTCAATGATCTCGGAAAGTAGGGGGATGTTGCTGCGGTGGGTCAGTACCATGAGCTGGTTGGTTCGCTCGTCGGATTCCATCGTCGTGTTACCCTCCAGGAGCGACTTTAAGGGACCTTGGGCCAGCCGGTCGAACCTCTGCTGCATCTCGGTGGCATCCATGTGCTTGAGCGGGAAGAACTTGAGTTCTACTGCGGTAGAGGGCTTGTCGATATCATCCAACAGGGTTTTAATCCTCTGGATATTGATGAGGGCATCGGTGATAAGGAAGGAGTTTGCTTTCTCGAAGAGGACGGTGGTGCCCACGCCCGGCGTAAGGAAAGGTTGGATTTTGGGCATGGCTTGCTCCACTGTAAGGAAGTCAAGCTCGATGTAGGTGCTGTAAACCTTCTGGCTGGCCGGGAGCTTCAGGATCTCTTCCATATTGAGGAAGTCGGGGACTTGGGCGTTGACACCGGCGGCAGGCAGGACACGGAAGAATTTCTCGTTGTCCCCGAGTTTGGTGATGGCTACCCCGTTGAGGCTGAGGAGGGACTCGATGACGAGGATCGCCTCGTCCAATTCCAAGCCCTCTTCGTCCTTGGTCTTGAAATTGATTTGTACTTGGGGGACATTCTGCGCCCGGATGGCCAGTTTGCCGGTCAGTTCCTCATAGAGCTCGATGATGGAGTTGGTATCCTGGTCGACCAGGATGAGAGGGATCAATTCGATTTCCTGGGGATTGGCAGGGGCAGGTTGGGCACGCAGGGCCGGGGCCATCCCGAATGATAAAGCGAGTAGGGCGAAAAGTGGCCGGAAAAAGGCCTGGAGGGATGGGTGCTGCTGGCAGGTCATGACTTCTACTGATTAAGTTCGAAGGAAGTGATTTCGAAGACGGCATCCAGTTTGCGCGGGTCTTTTTTGTCAGCCTGGACACGGGCTTTTTCGAGGGAAATGAAAGGTTCCCGGGATAGTTTCTCCCCAAAATCCATCAGGAGCGCCATTGGTTCGTCCCGGAAGCGGACAGGGACGGTATGGACGTTGAATATCTCGCCCCGCTGGGTCTGGGAGGTAGAAAGGGTAGGCTTCATTCGGGTGGCCAGTTGCTCGATCCGTTCGAACAACTGGTTTTTGTTGTAGGTCTTGCCTTGGTACTTCTTCTGCTGCTCTTTGAGCATCAGGTCGATATTCCCTTCCCTGGATATGATGTCGGCTTGGTTGCGGAGAACTTTGGTTTGGGTTTGGACGTCTTTCAATGCCTTGGAAAGATGGGTACTGGCCTTAGTCCCCCAGAAGAGCAATATCCCCCAGATGAAAATGACCATCAGGGTCTTTTCCCGCATGGAAAACCTTTCGTAAAGAGAGAGCATGGGATCAGGAGCCTTGGGCAGGAGGGGATGATTTTGGCGGTGGAGAGGTCGCAGGCCGCAGGCCAGGGGGAAGGGCGGGAGGTCCGCCTGGGGAAGGAAGAAGAAGGGGATTCGAGGGTGTTTCAGAAGGGTTTCCAGTATCTACCTTACTTTCAGAGCCCGGATCCTGTGGCTCGCCGGAAGGGTCATCAGGTTCGCCGGTAGGGTCCACTTCTTCGGAAGGATTGTCCTCACGGGGGATATTGGGGATTACCAATTCGGGAACCGTAAAGGGGATGAAATCCACATGGAACTCGAATGTCAGTTTCCCGCCAACCTTTTTTATCCAATCGATTTCTGCCACAACGACTTCCTCAGCATCGTTCAGGAGTTTGATGTAGTCGTTGAGTTCGCCGCTGGTATTTGAACTCCCCCTGATCCGCATCATTTTCCCGTCGCTGGCCTCTACTTCCTCAAAGTAAAGGGCCATGGGGCGATGGTTGTTGAGGATTTGGAGCATCTCAAAAGGCATCAAGTTGTTGGTCGCGATATTATTGATTTTTTCCAACAATTCGTTTTTGGCCAGGATGTTAGAGACTTTCGGGTCGTCCTGAGCAGATTGTTCCTGCATCCCTTTGAATTTCATCTCCGCGGTCACCGCACCGAGCTCCATGCCGACAAGCAGGAGGATAAAGATGGCTGCGACTTTAAGCGCCAGGAGAAGTCTGCGGTCTTTTTGGCGCTTATCCCTCTCCGTGGCTTTGAACTCTAGGCTCCGGACATCCGTGTACCATACTTGTTCACGATCCAGCATGGTGTCGGGACCAGGGCTAGATTCCCCGATGTCCGCCCAGTTATTTTTAAATTGGAGTTCCCGGTTCTTCAAGGGGATGGATGTGGCAAACTCCAACCAGTTATCTTGGACATCATAATCAGCGGAATTGGGCACCTGGAGGAGCAAGCTGTCCCTAACCGCTGCGATGTGGCTGTATGCAGGATGTGTGGATAATTTTTCCGAAGGTTCGTCGCTTTTTTCCGGTTCGGCAAGCTCATCCAAGCCCACCTGCTCAGGATCTTCGTCAGGGTCGGCATCATCCTCCAAACCAGGGGATGGGACATGGACAGAATGCACCAACGGGAGTTTGATCTTTTTAAGCCTTTCGAGCCCCGAGGACTCCAAATCGTCTTCATCCGGTAAATCCTCGTCGTAATCAACACCTTCATCCATATCCGGATCTTCTTGGAGGGTTTGATCCCCGGGATGGACATGGAGGGTAAGGGTCTGGGTATTGGGGTCGTAGGAAAAATAGATGGTGGGTTGGTCAAACTGCAGGGGCAGCGTCGAAATGAAAGACGGGAAAACGTGGCGGTATTCTTCCAGGTTTCGGTACCCTGCCCGGGCAAGGGACTCCAAGGTGGCGGAATAAAGGAGCATCCAGGGCTGGAGGGGATCCTTGTACCAACCCCAGGCGATGTGGTCAATCGGAAAGGGGGAAAGGCTGCCGATCGTGACCTCTGCGAAGTCTTGTAACTCCTCGTCGGAAATTGCGGGGGGCACCTGGACATACTGGCAAAAGAAGATGTTCCCGGGCAAATAGAGGAAGGACGGGTTCTCCTGGATGGGGGCGGGTGCCAGTTGTTGGGGTTTGGGCTTCAAAGGGTGATGCTTGGAAGTAGAAGTTAGGCTTGGCTAAAAGAACGGTCTTGAAGAGTCGATCAAAATATACGGTTTTCGGTCAGATGGATGATTTCGAAGGGGTAATATCCATCGGATTTTGAAGGGGTCAAGGAGGCAGGCCTTGAGGGGGTCGGGTTGCCAGCGGGTTGCCCTCCGCTGACGCTCCCGGAGGTTTCCCCTTTGGGGCCGACCAGGGTATCGATGAGGAAAACCGCTTCGCCCCGTTTCACCTTCACCCGGAGGTGGAACATCTTGCTGGTGGAACCGAAGAGGTTGGAAGCGGAGCCGCCGCCGGGGGTCGCCCCCATCCCAAAACCGGGGATTTGCTGGAAATTGGTGACAAAGGGGTCGTCCGCGGTACCGGCGATAGTATCAGGGCCGCGCATGTGCTGGACAAATTGCTCGCCATTGAAGCCGCCCATCCGGGCTAAGATGTTCAAAACCAAACCTTGGGCGGTATTCACGTTCACAGGATGGACGCTGTAAAGGGAGACCGATTGCTCGAACCATTTGTAGTACTGGTTCGGCTTGCCATCTTCCTCGTTGAAGAACATCTCGTCAAAGCCCTGGATATGGCGGAGTTCTTTGAAGTCCTTGAGAATCTCATTGGAGGGCTTGTACTCCTTGCCATCCAAGTCGTAGTCGTCTTTTTCCGCCCCGTTGAGCCTTTTGAAATCGTCCTTGTCCATCCAGTCGATCAGGGAGTCGGTGAGGGTTTCCGCATCAGAGAGGTCAATGCCCATAGCTTCGAAGAGGAGGTTCCAGATGACAACATCCCCATGGCCGATAGGGAGTTTGCCAGTCTCGTCCTCGAGGGTGACGGTGATTTCTGTCCCGTCTGGAATGGGGAATTGGGAATAGCCAAGGGGATCATGCCAGCCTTGGCTGGCTCGGTACAGCTCACCGTCGATCACCCGGATTTCATGAAGTGCCGCCAAAGATGCATCCAGGGCGCTGTAAGCCTCGCTACGGAGATCCAGCTGCCCTTGGAACTGGCTCTGGTACTGGATTTCCCGCAGTGCTTCGTCGATAAAGCGGGTGACAACCACCCCCATCAAGAAGAGGATGACAAGCACCCCTACCAGGATGCTGCCCTTTTGTTGTCTTCTGTGTGGCTTCCGGGACATCAGCGTTTTAAAACAACGGGGTATCCTTCTCGCTGGGCGGGAGGGGCACGTAGGAAACATATTCGCCCTCCTCATGTTCCTCATCGAACCGGAAGGAGATCATTAGGAAATCCGGCATGGTGAACTTGTCGTCCTCATCCATGGGCTTTTCTTCGATGTCCCATTGTTCCTTCTCCTTGTCCCAATAACAGAATTCGACCTTAGACACGAACGGGCTCAAATTCGTGCGGTAAAGGTCATCCACATCATCAAAGGCGACCTCCTCCCCTTCCCGAACCTCGATAAGGGGATACCAAAGCAAGGACAAGCCCGCGTCCTCCTCGAAATACAGGTAGCAAACGACACTGGAAGCCAAAGGAGGATTGGAGATGAGGATGCCCGGAGGTTGCTTGAGGTAAAAGCGTAAGAGCGGATCGTCCAAGGTGCTTTCCCCCGGTGGGTGATCCCAACGGAAACCGGCAATGTCCCCCTGAACCCCGATAGAACTGAAACCGCTGTCCGCCTCCTGGAAAATCTGGACCAGCATGGCGGTAAGGCTTTCCTTGTGGTGGATGTAATGCCGTTGGCTCCAGTCATGGGTCCAAATCTTCCCGAGGGAAACGATGTGCATGGTCGCCGCAGTGAGGACAAAGCCCCCGATCGTCATGGCCACAAGGATCTCAATCAGGGAAAAGCCCCCTGCCCTTCGGACTGTTTTTCCTGTTGGGGGACGCATCATGGCATGTTCATCATCCCTGCGGCTTGCCGGGCACTGCGCAGAGACTCCCGCTTGTCTTGGAGGAGGGTTTCCCTGTCCCCGGCAAATTCGCCTTTGGACCATTCTGGCCGGAGGAGGTAAAGCACCTCGGTGTGATGCTTCTTCGCTTCCGGGGCATCCTCGATCTCGTATTCGACGGTGACTTTGAAAAGGTCGATCACCTTGGCCATTTCCGCAGTGCCTTTCCATGAGATTTCCCCTGAGGAAAGGCTGTCGATCTCGTCCCCGTCCTCCAAATCGTCGATATCCTTGGTCATGAGAACTTGCCGGCGGACAAACTGGAGGTCGGCCTCCCAATGGTTGTTCTTTTCCGGATCCCGGAGTGCCAGAACCGCATTACCAAAAGAAAAGGTAAGGACGGTGGAACCCGCCCCGAAAAGGACCAAGGCGACCAGCACCTCGATGATGGTAAAGCCTTTGGCGGCCTTGCGTGCCATGCTTTGGAAAACCGGGTACATCAGTCGCCGAACCCTTCCTTTTTGAGCACGTGGTTTGAAAAGATGTCGAACTGGAAAGAGCCTTGGATCCCTTCGTCCCTTGAGTCGACCTCCATAATGAAAGGAACGGTGTACCCGCCTGGGTCGAAGGGTACGCGGCGCAAGGGGATGTCCTCGGGTTCGTCGTCCGGATCCCCGTCATAACCTAATCCGGGAGGGATCGCAAAGAACTTGATTTTAGGGGGGTTCTGGTCTTCCGGGACAAAAACTTTATAAGATTTGACCAGGGACGCTGGGGGCTTGTCCTTCTTTTCCTCGGCGTCATTGGTCACGGTGGAAAAGGACAAACCGGAGCCGAACATTGAGTCCGGGGGAAGTGCCGGGGTTGGTTCCCTGCTATCCAACGTAATGTTAAAAGTCCCTGTGTCTTGGATATACTCCAACCAAGCGATTTCCTTGTTGGTAGCCGCCTGGAAACGGGCTTCCCGCACTGCGTCGATGATCACCCGCTCCAAAGGCGGTTCGTTTTGGTGCCGGAAAATGGAATTGACGTTTAAAACGACCAAGCCGCTGAAGAGCCCGATCAGTACGAAAACGAGGATGATTTCGGCAAGGGAGAAGCCCCGGGACCTGGAATGGCCCCCGTTATCAGCTCTTCCAGTTGCCGATGTCATCCTGGGTCCCGGATTGTCCGTCCGGCCCTTTGGACCAGAGGTCGTAGTCACCCCCTACGTTTTTCTGGGGCGGGACGCGGTATTCATATTTGTTGCCCCAAGGATCGAGCAGTTTGTCCTTGATGTAGGGACCTTTCCACCGGTTGCCTTTGCCCGGGTTGACCAGCAAATCATCCAGCTTGGTAGGGAAAGATCCAATATCAAGACGGTAGCTTTGCATGGGAAGTTCCAGGGAGGAAGTGACGAAGATCGTCGCGGCCTTTTCATTCCCCGAGGCAAAGAATTTGCTCAGGTTGGTAACGGCCAAGCCAGCCAAAAGGGCGATCAGGGCAAGGACGATCAAAACTTCCACAAGGGAGAAACCCGGGGCACACATTGGAGCCTTTGGAGTTTCGGGGGTTTCGGTGCCAGGGTTGGGAAGGTCTTGTGAATTCATAAACTGAAGGTTGGAGATAGGATTATTCAAGGAGAAGGAATGACTGTGGCCAAAAGATTGTGGATGGCAAGGGCGGATTGAGGGGGATACCCCCCAATCCCTAGCGAAGTTTCCTGATGAACTCCTGGAGCCGAGGTATTGCACTTCCTGCTGAAGATCCTGTTAGATTTTCGAGGGAATCCTCGTTGGGAGGGTCACCCCAATCCTCAGCGAATTTAGATCGCCTTGGAGGGCCGTCCTTATATTTGAGAGGCCTCACCAAAGTAGGATAGCCTTCCAAGGCTGTCACCATAGGGGTATAGATTTCACTGGTTCGCTAATGATTGAGGCTATATCACGACGACTCCCCCTTCCCTCTTGCAATCCATTGCTAAATCCACTTCATGCCCAAACCTTCCCCCCCGTACCAGAAACCATGAGTACCAACGGAACAGTCATCAACATCGGGTTGCCTAAAGGCAGCCTGGAAACCCCAACACTGAACTTGTTCGACAAGGCAGGATACAAGATCACGGTCAGCTCCCGTTCCTACCGCCCGTCCTTTGACGACCCTGAACTGGACGGCCGGTTTGTCCGGGCACAGGAAATCAGCCGTTTCGTAGAAAATGGTTTCTTCGACTGCGGTCTCACCGGGCATGACTGGGTGGTGGAGAACCGCTCGGATGTAGTGGAAGTCAGCGAGCTGGTTTATAGCCGCGCATCCAATGTGACGTCCAAGTGGGTCCTTTGTGTGCCGGAAAACTCAGATGTCAAAGAGGTCAAGGACTTGCAGGGCAAAAGGATCGCCACGGAAGTCGTGAACTTGACGGAGGAATTCCTGGCCAAACATGGCGTCACGGCTGACATCGAATTTTCCTGGGGTGCCACGGAAGTCAAGGTGCCGGAAATGGTGGACGCAATCGTGGACCTTACGGAAACCGGCAATTCCATCCGGGCGAACAAATTGAGGATCGTGGATATCATCCTCCACACCTCCACCCGCTTGATTGCAAACAAGGATAGCTGGGAAAACCCGGCGAAAAGAGCCAAGATCGAGAGGATCGCCCTGCTACTACAGGCAGCCTTGGAGGCTGACAAGTGGGTGGGGCTCAAATTGAATACGATCAAGGACAACGTGGAGAAAATCCTCGGGATCCTGCCGGCCTTGCGGAAACCGACCCTGGCGCCGTTGAGCGAGAATGGCTGGGTAGCCGTGGAAACCATCGTGGAGGAAAAGGTGGTTCGGGAAATCATCCCAGACCTGAAGGCGAACGGTGCCGAAGGCATCATAGAGTACCCCTTGAACAAAGTCGTCCATTAACACCCCGAAACCTTACACAGCCAAAGAATTCCCCATGCACCAGCCCGAACATACGATCAGGGAACACCTGAAACTTTGCGAACAAGTTCACGCCCTCCTCCTGAGGGAAAACCACGAGCTTAAGTCGGAAGGTGGCAAGACCTCGGACGAGGTCTTGGCGGAAAAGAGAAATTTGCTACCCTTGCTAGACAACTCCTTGGCAGAATTGAAAAAACTCAGCCGGGAAGACTTTTCCCCCTTCGGCCAAGGTGGCGAATTCATCCGGAAGGCGCAAAACAAGTTGATGCAGATTTTCTATATCGACCGGGAAAACGAGCAACTGCTCAACCGTGCGGCACAGCAAGGCGGCCAGACAATCCTGGGCGGTAAAATTTCAGAGATCCGCGAAATCCAGTCGAAGATGGGGCAAAAGCTATCAGGAGAATGAAAGGGCGGAAATAGCCTTTTATCCAGCCGGCGGCGGCACGGAAAAACCCGCCTGCAGGTACTCCTTGATTTTGTTGCGGAGGGTGCGGTCGCTAATCCCAAGGATTTTGGCAGCTTCGGTGCGGTTCCCATTCGTATGCTCCAAGGTGAGGAGGATTTGTTCACGCTCCAAGTCGGCCAAAGCTTTGCCCCTTTCGGGGATGGCGTTGGTAACGGCCTTCCCCGCAGGCTGGGGTTGGGAATCCAAAGGCTCCGGATCTCCAAGGGATGCGGAAGAAGGGATGCCGTCATCAGGTTGTCCTACTCTGGCAGGCGGGAAAGACATGGGGATGGCTCCTGCTTTCATCCCGTTTAAAAGCAAGTTTTCTGGCGGGATGGGAACACCATCCATGGCCAGGATTGCGGCTCGTTCCACGGCATGGTTAAGCTCCCTGACATTCCCTGGCCAACGGTGAGCCATCAGCGCTTGCTCTGCTTCCTTTGAAAACCCTGGTACATCCCGTCCGAGGCTCCTGGAGTGTTTTTCGAGGAAAGTTTTTGCCAGAAGCAAGATGTCTTCGCCCCGATCCCGTAGGGGGGGCACTTCGATTGGGAAAACATTCAGCCGGTAGAACAAATCTTCCCGGAAATTTCCTTTCTCTACTTCCTTGAGCAAGTCCTTATTGGTCGATGCGATTACTCGGACATCGACCTTGATGTCAGTCGTCCCCCCGACCCGTTGGAATTCCTGTTCCTGGAGGACCCGCAAGAGCTTCGTCTGCAAAGAGAGAGGGATTTCCCCAATTTCATCCAACAAGATCGTGCCGTTGTCCGCAATTTCGAACCGTCCGAGCTTCTTGTTCACGGCCCCGGTGAAGGCTCCTTTCTCGTGGCCAAAAAATTCGCTCTCCACCAAATCTGCGGGAATTGCGGCACAATTTACGCGGATGTAGGGTTGGCTGGCCAACTCGCTGTTGCGGTGCAGCTCGGACGCGACCAACTCCTTCCCGGTCCCGTTCTCACCAGTTATGAGGATCGTGGCTTTCGTCATTGCAACCCTCCGGATGATCCGCATGAGCTGGGACATGGCCGGGCATTCCCCTACCAATTGCGTTCCAGCCGACTGCTGCTCGTTGTAATACCGAGTCACCTTGACCATCTGGAGCCAGTCGTCTGCAGTTTTCAGCGCCAGCTCGATCTGGTCAGAGTCAAAAGGTTTGGAGACATAATCCCTTGCTCCCAGCCGCATGCATTCGATGACGGTCTCCATGCTCCCATGGCCTGAAAGCATGATGGGCAACGGAGGGTTGGGAAGGTCTTTCAACTCTTTGAGTAGGTCGATCCCCTCCCCATCCGGAAGTTTCAAGTCGATAAAAAAAACATCGAAAGAATCATTGTAAACCACCTTTCGAGCCTCCTCCAGCGTCCCGACGGATTTGACCGAGAACCGCTTTTTCCGGAGGTGGTCTTCCAGGGTTTTGCGGATGATCATTTCGTCGTCTAGGACGAGGATTTTTTCCAGGGACATAGGAGGGCTCTGCCCGGGCTAGGGCTGGGGATTATAGATGACAAGCTGGGGGCGGACAAGGCTACCGGGCGGGAGGAAGCCAAAAGCTGGAGGCACATTCAAAATGGCTCCCACCACCCCTGGGCGTCAATCATTTTTCCTCGGGCGACCCCGTTTGGACTTAGCGGGCGGTGGCTCGCTTTCGGCGACTTCCTCAGTCAAGTCATCCAATTCGGGGTTATCCCTTTTGCGCCTCTCCTCCTCCTCTTGGTCGTCCCAGTTGAGGGCTTCCTTATCTTGCCGGAAAGCTTCGTCGTCATCACCTATTTCGTCGAACCCTTCCTCAATGTCCGTTTCTGCATCGTCTTCCTCCAGGCCTTCCTCCAAGTTTTGGAGGTCATCGGAATCCGTGCCCTCCGGAGTGTATTCCAGGATTGCGGTAATTTCCTCGAAATAGTGGGGGTCGACTTCATCAGGATCCTCGGTTGACAATGCCTCACGGATCTCGGCATCCACTTCTTCGAGGGTAAGGGGCTGGTCATGGTCGATGAGGTTGTTGAGCATCCGGACGCGCACCCGAAGGATGTGCTTCATGAAATCTTCGTAGGGGCCACGCTCTTCGTCCATATCGTCCGGAAGGACGAACAGCTCGTAATCATTGTCTTCGTAGAGGGAGGCCCGCACTCGCTCCAAACGGAAAGTGCCTTCCTGCGGTTCGTCATCGATCCTGAATTTGAAGAAGGCTTTGTCGACAATGTCGTCTTGTAGTCCATACTCCCGCAAGGATTCCAACAACTCGAGCATGTGCTGTAATTGCCTGGGATCGATAATCCCAAGTTGGTCAAAGTCCCACCGTGCGGAAGGATTGAAGCTATTGACCCACCAGTGCGAATCGTCGTCAAATTGGACTTCGCACCATTCAAGTTGTGTGGAGGAAACTGGCATATTGAAAGGACTGGGGGATAGGAAGATTATTTCAATTTACCTGGAGGGAGAACCAGGAATTAGGGTGGAGTTCAGGACGCCTAAAAAGAATTGCTTTCCTAAATTTCAAGAAAAATGCGATAAACCGACCCATTTCATGAACCAGGCCCAAAGAACCGAACCCACAATGTATGAGAAAATTATCCGTCCGATTTTGTTCCGGATGGATGCGGAAGAAGCGCATGAATGGACGATCCGGAACCTTTCCCTGGCAAGTGGGGTACCTTGGATTTGTAAGGTTCTTCACAAGTGGAATTGTGGCAATGGCAAAGGCGCGGTCCGTTTGTTCGGGTTGGATTTCCCCAACAGGCTAGGGCTGGCCGCCGGGATGGATAAAGATGGGCGATGCCCCGGGGCGTTTGCGGCCATGGGCTTCGGCCATGTGGAGGCGGGGACAGTCACGCCGGTGGGACAACTGGGGAATGACAAACCCAGGCTATTCCGGTATCCTCAGGAAGAGGCCGTGATAAACCGGATGGGTTTTAACAACCATGGAGCGGAAAGCATGGCCTCGAGGATCTCTAAGACTTATCCGAAAGGTCCAGGCCGGACCGCAGTACTCGGGATCAATATCGGCAAGGGAAAGTCCACCCCAATCGAAGAAGCG
Organism: Opitutia bacterium; assembly: GCA_038125285.1. Classification (GTDB taxonomy): domain Bacteria; phylum Verrucomicrobiota; class Verrucomicrobiia; order Opitutales; family JABJCN01; genus JAYPDO01. Next base: position 18,441 of record JAYPDO010000034.1, on the reverse strand, counting down.
GCCAGGGATTATGTCGCTGGATTCAGGGAATTGGCCGCGCAGGCAGATTACTTTACGGTGAATATCAGCAGCCCGAACACTCCAGGGTTACGCCAACTCCAGCAAGAAAGCTACTTGCGAGAACTGCTTGGTTCCCTCCAACAGGCAAACCAGGAACGGTCAACAGAAACAGGTGAGGCCAAAATCCCAATCCTGGTGAAAATCGCCCCCGACCTCGAAGACCGCGAAATCGAGCTAGTTGTGGGCCTTTTGGAAGTACTTGGGTATGATGGCGTTATTGCAACAAATACCACGGTGGCAAGGCCAGGATACTTCGGGAATGTCAACGAAACAGGAGGTCTTAGCGGCTTGCCACTCCAATCCAGGTCTGACGATGTGATCCGCTTGATCCATAAGGTCACAGGAGGGGGTATGCCAATAATCGGGGTCGGCGGAATTATGGATTTGGATTCCGCCCAGAGGAAAATCGACTTGGGAGCTTCATTGGTACAGATCTACACGGGGCTGATTTACAAAGGCCCAGGGATAGTCAGGAAAATAGCCCAGGCAATTGGATAAGTGTCCCTAAAATCCCCGGTGTGCATAAAAAGCCGCAAGATGTGCAGCTGGTGCTCAAGGGGGGACTCGAACCCCCACGTCCTTTGGACACTAGATCCTTAGTCTAGCGCGTCTACCAATTCCGCCACCTGAGCATGTATATAGATTAAAATCGTTCAAACCGAGCGACCGAAGATTTGCAAGATTTTGTTTCCATAAACATGAAAAAACTTCTGTGTCCAACCTCACAACCCATCGGGACATTGTGAATCCATGCGCTGCTCCCCTAAGTCAAAATTTGCCCTTCTTATGACACTTGTCTGCCTCCCTGCAGCGGGCTTGCTCTCCCAAACCGAATCCAGGACGGAGCAAGAGGTTAGCTTCAAGAGGGACATTGCACCAATCCTCCTGGCAAAGTGCGAATCCTGCCACGGGGAAACGAAGACAAAAGGGAAATACCGCGTGGACACCTACAAATGGCTTTCCAAGAAGGGAGAGGGGGGTGTACCGGGGATCACCCGCGGGGATCCCGGTAAAAGCGAATTATACTTTAGGCTTTCCACCCATGACAAAGAAGAAAGGATGCCGCCAGAAGCAGGCCCACTCCCGCCCCCCGAGCTCGAAATGTTCCGGAACTGGATCCTCCAAGGTGCGGAATACGATGGGGGCGACCCGAATGCCCAGCTATCCTCGATCGTCCCTCCACCGGTTCATCCGCACGCCCCAAGCCAGTATCCAGCTGCATTGGCGATTACGGCCTTGGCCTGGGCACCGGGCGGACACCTCCTGTATTCCTCTGGATACCATGAAATCCTAGTCTGGGATTCTGGGACAAAGAAATTGTCTGCGCGGATCAGGAATCTCGCGGAAAGGACTTACCAAATCCAGTTTTCCCCGAACGGGAAACAACTTGCCGCAGCATCAGGAAATCCTGGCCGGTTGGGCGAAGTCAGGGTTTTCGATGTGGCAACAGGGAACCTACTGTCCGTACCAGTCCGGGCGACGGATGTTTGCTTTGATGCCCAGTTCAGTCCGGATGGAAAGTGGCTGGCTGCCGCAGGTGCGGATGGGAAGGTTCGAATCGTGGATACTTCATCTTGGAAAATCCACCTCACCATCACGAATCATTCCGATTGGGTGTTCACAGTACGCTGGGACCAAGCAGGAAATAGAATCATCACGTCTAGCCGTGATCAGACTTGCAAAGTCTTTGATCTCAGGAACGGAAAAAGGATCATGACCTATCCGGGACACACCGGGGCAGTCCAGGCAGCAGAATTCCACCCTGACGGGAAGCATGCAGTCTCCTTAGGCATCGATAAAAGGTTGACTGTTTGGAACCTTGAAGACGGCAAAAAAATCAAGGACATAGCGAATTTCCCTACTCCCCCGACCCAAATGCTACAAGCGGGGACGAACCTGTTTGCCGTGATGGAACACCGACAAATCACACAATTCGTAGCGGATGGCAACAGCTGGAAAAAAGCACTTGAGTTTAAAGACGGCTACCAGGACGCACCTTTGTCTGCCGCTTATCCGGGAAAGGACGATGTGCTGGCATCAGGCTGTTATGATGGCCTCATACTAATACACTCCAAAGAGGGTAAAGAAATAGCGAAATTACTGGCAAAACCTTGAAGCAGAAGCCAGAGCTTACCCGCTACGAAGTTAAATCACCTAAAGCTTTGCGGGTCAACCTCCTCCAGGAGGCATCTTCTTGAAGGGCATCTTCTTAAAGGGGGGACCCTTCTTTGCAAAGCCCGTCATACCTTTAGCAGGACGCTGGGGACCCGAACCTTTGAAAGGCAACTTCTTCGCCGGGGCACTGGGTGGGGAACCGAAAACTTCGTCGTCCTCCCCAACTTCATCCTCGCCGTTCTCCTCTTCATCAGGAATCAATTCGGTTTGTTCGGGAGCAGGGCGTGGAGGGGGGGGGCCTTTCCTTGGCAGTTTCTTGAAGGGAAATTTCGGCATTTTAGCAGGAGGCTTGGGAGCAGTAGCTTCTTCTTCCTCTTCCGGTTCGTCTTCCGAAATTTCTTCTACTTCTTCCTCGTCGGCAATAGAGGAAGGGGGGGCAAGGCTCTTTTTCATAGGGAACCTTGGACCGGGTCTTGGGGGTGGAGCCGATTCTTCCTCAACTTCAACATCCTCATCCGCTTCTAATTCAGCCGGTTCTACAGCTTCTTCGTCCAATTCTTCTGGCTCGTCTTCGTCTTCCTCTTCTTCAAGCTCAGGAACAGAAGCCGGTTTGGGGGCGGCTTCAGGCTTAGAGGACTTGGTTACATTGGAGAAAGGGTCGGAGGCTTTGGACGCAGGACTTGCCAATAGCTCGTCCCCTATTACAGCGTTGGACTTCCTCCCTAAAATTTCGTCAGTGGCTTCCCAGCACTCCTGCACCAATTCCATCTCGCTGCAACCGGCCTTTTCCTTAAGCTTGGTCATGAGCCTTTTCCCTTCCCGGGAATTCGCATAGGAAAGTGCTTCCTCCAATTGCTTGGATGCGGCTTTCAAGAAATCAATGTGGGAGTTTTCGTGGATACCGCGTTTATCGGGAATTTCGATGGAGAATGAGAAGCGCATGGCAATATGGAGAAAGGTTGGGATGAAATTCGGCTATGGAGCTATGGGCAGCTAAGGAAGTCTTGCAAGACCAAAAAACCTTGGGGAATGTACGGGGCAGCGATGGTAATGGAGGTGCGGCTCCCAGAAATAGCGGGACTTTGGGAGCCCGACCTCATCCTCCAAGATGCGGTTTGTAAACTCCACCCATCCGCCCCTCCAAGCTAATTCTCGTCATTGGACCAATCAATATTATTTGACCGAAGGACTACAGCCACCAGTAAAGGGGCGCGGTTTGCCCAAACCTGGGATGGCAGGCCATCAAGTGGCCCACGCTGCCAATTAGGGGAACGAAACAGGATAGAAGATACTTGCAAGGGGTAACCAAACAAATTTTGTTCACCCACACGTGTGCGTAGGCACCGAAGCGCACGCAAGAAAACACCCAAACCAAACAATACTTCCCATGACGGAATCCGGAGACACATCTGGCAAAGAAAGTAGTGGCGATAACCTGCCCGACCTCAGCTCACTGCTGAACGAAGGCGCCTTCGGCCCGTCCTGGGCTTCAGGCAAACCAAAGGTTCAATCCTACCAAGACCACAAAGGGCCGGAGGATGACGGGGACAGGAGCCGCAAGGGATCAGGAAAACCCAAGGATCGACGCACCGTAGGAAAGCCCAGAGGAGACAGGCCGCCAGGAAGGGGTAGGCCAGGCTACAAGCAACACGGAGGGCAAAGGGAACAGCACAAACCTTACAGGCCGGATTTCGAGATCCAGCTCCAACCCCATCCCTCCGCTTTCGCCGCCCTGATGAAAGCGATGCGCGATTCTTGCAGGACTTTCGAATTGTTCGAACTCTCCAGGCTATTTCTCAGCAAGTCAGAACGGTTTGTGGCCAAAGTCCACCCGAAGGACAGTCCCCGGAAGGATGCTGGCGATGCAAGTTCGGCCACAGCCTCGGAGACAAGCCCCTTCTTTGTTTCCATGCCAGACGGCATTGGGTTTGAATCTGAAAAGGAGGCGATCGACCACGTATTGGGTAACCATCTAGGGGAATTTTTTAACATTGAGGAGGTAGAGAAGGATCCTCCGAAAGGTACATTCAACGTGGTCAACCGGTGCTCTGTCACAGGTACGCTGCTTGCACCGCCGAATTATCACAGGTATCGTGATGTCGTCCAAGAACATTATGCCTCTAAGATCCATGGCATGTCCAAGGAGCGGTTCGAATCGAAGATTGAAACCCTCCGGGACGAAGAAGCCGTAAACCAATGGGTCGAATCCATGAAAAAGGGCTTAATCTATAAAGCGAAGGACGAGTCACAAGAATTCCAGCATATGGAAGAGGCCAGGCGATATATATTGATGAAACACAAGGACAAGGTCGTACGACCGGCCGACATGGTACGCATCGAAGGCAAGGACTTGGCCAAACTCCCGCAAAACCGTATCCGGAGATCCATCGAAGCTGTCCTGGAAAAGCAAATCCGCGTGCCACTGGATTTTTCAAACCATCTTCGTGGAAGGCTCCGCCGGGCAAACTTCTCGATATATAAGCGCGGGGGCAAAGGAGGGATTACCTATGCTTGTGCTGTTAAAAGGCAGTACAGGACGCCGGACACTTCCTTTTCTGACTCGATACAAGCACTTGTCGAATTTATTGAAAACAACCCCGACATTACCGCCCAGCAGATCCTGAAGCCCTCCGCAGGGGAGTCGGTGCAGGTGAAAGTTCCACAAGAAGCGGAAGCTGAGGCCCAAGCCCGTGGAACGGAAGATGTCCAAGAATCAGGCGTACAGGACGGGAACCAAGCCGAAGATGCATCCCATGCACCGATCCAGGACGCCCTAGAAGTCCAGGGCTCCCAGGCTGTTGAATCACCACAACCCGGGCCTGGCACTGGAGAGGAAGTTAGTTCTGATGCCCAACCATCACAGCCCCCAAAGGATGAGGGAAAAGCCTCGTCGCCATTGCAGGAGGAAGGGGAAGAGAAGAAATTTGTCGGGGAGATCCCGGATTCAGATACCTTGGCCCAGGACCTACGCTGGCTCATCCAGTACGGATATGTGACGGAGTATGGCGACGGAAAGCTATACGCCCCCAGTGTAAGGACAAACCAACCGGAGCAAAGTGCCCAAGTTAGCGAGGAAGAAAGGGATGGTGGCGAAGTTACAAGCAGTACCCCAGCCCCAGACGATCCTAACCAGGAAGGGGAACAACCACTCCCCGGGGCGAATGTCCAACCTGATGTTGAAACCCAAGAAGAGTTATCCGATGAACCTTCCCTTGAGGACGGAGCCAAAGTGCCTGAGCCAGCTGGGGAACCCGGGGAAGTCAGCCAACCTGCCCAAACGGAAGAAATGGAACCGGAAGAATCTGGAGGTACCATCACGCCTGAAGCAGAAGATGGTGCGGACAAGCAAGAAGAAGGGACAAAGGGACAACCGGCTGGGGAAGATTAAAGGGGGGAATCGTTTTTCCCCTTCATGAACTCCACAATTCCTGGATCCTTCAATTGCCTTCGGAGCCAATGGAACTTTCGAAGGAAGCATTGGCTTGTACTAAGCTTTTGAGGACGTTATATTGGCGAAAATTCAAGCCGGTGAACGGCACCCCGTCTACTTCGAGCCGATAGCGATGGTCGACCTTGTCCAACTCAAGGGGGACAAAGTCGGTTTCCCTACCATAATCTATCGCCTTGATCGCATAAAGCATGCAAGTCAGGCGGGCGTAGAGCTTGTTCGTCGAATTGACTTTTACCCAGGGACTAACATTGGAGGATGTCCGGTTGAACATCTGTTCCTTATATTTGGTAAATATATCCCACTTGTTCCTTACCAATTCGTCGTTTTTAGTATACTTCCAGTACTTCAGTGGATGGACGATCCGCTCTTCAAACCGATATAGCTGGGTCTCCCGGTCTACGGAAAGATAGAACTTGATGAGCACCAATCCCCCGGCAATCAAATCTTCCTCCCAGTCCAGGACCTTGTTCATGAAGTACTTGTACTGTTGCTTGTTACAGTATCCCATCACAGGCTCGATCAATGCACGGTTGTACCAGGAACGGTCAAAGAAGACGATTTCTCCGGGTTTGGGGAGGTGCTTGGCATAGCGGTCGAACCAACGCTTGGATTCTTTTTTAGAGGGTGTCCCAAGCTCCACGACCCTCATGTATTTCGGCATCAGGTTTTCAACGAACCGTTTGATGGTCGAACCTTTGCCTGCGGCATCCCTGCCATCAAAGGTCATGGCTACCCTCATCTTGTTCCCAACAACCCATTGTTGTAAGTTTAGCAACTCGATCTGGAGGCGCTTCTTCTCATGGGAGTATTTGGAGTACCCGATGTCGCTGTAGTGTTTGAAAACAGTGTCCTGGACATCATTGGTGTTCGCCATGGCAATGCTTCAACACTGAGGAATCCAATGGATAATGGGAAGAGGAAAAAGGTTACAATTGACGGGCATTTGCAATTCTTGCCCTAGTGGCCTCCGAGCTTGGGCAAAAAAAGGCCGCCGGATCCGTCGATCCAGCGGCCGCTGAAAACCTTCAATTGTCACGTTGAAGATAGATAGTCACAGATATATATCGGCAGGATTAACCTGCACTTTAATAGTTTGGGAAATTTATTGGAAAAAACCAAGGCAAATAGCTAATGGCAGCTGGCAGGGGGGAAACTAATGGGACAAGCGCCAATCCAAGATTTCCATTTGGGGAGAGGAAGTACCATTATAATGGTTCCATGCGAACTTGAAGGCAAGGTCAATAGGCACCCTAGCCGGAGGTAACCGGGAGCCCAAGTTCCAAGCAATGGCACTGATCCTCTCGCCTTGCGGGTTGAAATGGTAAAAACGGAAGTTTTTCCCTCCTTCCCCGAACGGCTGGGGATCAACCACAAGCTCCATGAACCGCGTGCCGAGCACAGGTTCGGGGTTGCCCTGCCCGAAGGGGTGGAGTTGTTCAAGCTGGTCCAACAAACTAGCCGCAATATCTTCGGGCTGGATCCAGCAGTCGATGTCAAGGACTGGCTCAAAGGTCTCGTCCCCTCCCAATTCCTTGACGGCCCGGTCAAAAGTTTCACGGAATTTTGCCAAGTCCTTTTGGTTTAAGGACAGACCGACGGCCATGGGGTGGCCTCCATAGTCAATAAGGAGGGTTTCAGCAAAGCCGAGGGCCTTTACGAGATCCAAGCCAGGCACACTCCTGCCCGATCCTTTGGCGATATTGCCTTCGGCACCCAGCACGATCGTCGGCTTCTTGAGGATGTTGGTCAAGCGGCTCGCGACAATCCCGACAACGCCAGGGTGCCAGGATTGGTTGAATACGACCACACCGTTGGAGTCCTGGTAATGAAGGCTCACCATCTCCTCGGCTTCGGTAACGATGTCCCGTTCGATCCGTTGGCGCTCGGAATTCATCTCGTCCAATTGCCGGGCCGCCTGGATGGAGTCCTGGAAATTTTCCGAAAGGAGCATTTCAATGGGCAGGGCGGCATCGGCCAACCTGCCGCTGGCATTGATCCGCGGACCCAGGCGGAAGGAAATGTCAGATGCTCTCAAGTCCTTGCCTTCCATGCCAAGCCCGCTGACTTGGAACAGGGCTTGGATGCCGCACCTAGTGCTTTGCCGGAGGCGGCGCAGGCCATGGCGTACTAGGATCCGGTTTTCTTCACGGAGGGGCACCAAGTCTGCGATAGTCCCGAGGGCGACAAGGTCGAGATAGTCCTTGAGTTGGATCTGGTGGGCTTCCTCGTTTCCTTGTTCACGGAGGATTTTGACGATCCCATGCACCAATTTGAATGTCAGGCCGACGGAGCACAGGTCGCGCCAAGGGCTGTTGTCAGGGTCGAAGACATGGGGGTTGACCAATATGCAATCGGCAGATTCTTCCTGGGTCGATTGGTGGTGGTCGACGATAATCACATCGATCCCTTTTTCCCGGAGATAGGTGACCTCTTCGATAGAATTTGTCCCACAATCCAGTGCGATGAACAAAGAAGGATGTTCTTCAGATATGGCGCGATTGATGAGGGGCTTGCTCATGCCGTAACCCTCTTCGAGGCGACGGGGGACCACGTAGCGTGGAAGGGAACCGAAAATTTTAAGGAAACTGACCAGGAGAGTGGTGCTGGTCACCCCGTCCACGTCATAATCCCCGAGGATGATGATGGACTCGTTCTCCCAAACCGCCTTGAGGATGCGGTTGGCAGCCTTTTCGAGGTTAGTCAGTTTCAAGGGGTTGCCCAACCCCTTCAAAGCAGGCTTGAGGAAGGCTTCGGCATCCTCCGGATCGGTCAGGCCGCGCTTGACCAGGAGATGGGCAAGGATCCGGCTGACATGGAGTTGGCGCACCAATAGATCCACCTCCCCCATAGGGGAAGGGTCGTGGTTCCATCTATTGGGCTGGTCTTCGTTGATTGGTCTTATCCCCTATGTTGGAATCAGGACTAAGAGGTGGGGTCAGGCATCCCCGCCTTCCCAGGAATATTTGGGGGCAAGCTCACGGTTCTCAACATGTTTCCGGTCCCCCTTGTGCCACCAGTAGAAAATCGGGCTGGCTATAAAGATGGAGGAGTAGGTCCCGGTCAGGATACCGAGGATAAAGACGAAGGAGAAGTCCTTGATAATGCCAGCCCCGAATACGTAGAGGGCGACAGCGGCAAGGAGGGTGGTCAAGCTGGTCAGGATGGTACGGGGCAACACCCGGTTGACTGAGAAGTCCACCAAGCGGCGCAGGGAATAGTCAGGATGGAGCTTGAGTTCTTCCCGGATACGGTCGAAGAGGACGATGGTGTCATTGATGGAGTACCCAAGGATCATCAACAAAGCGGCAAGCATAGGTGCCGTGAACTGGCCGGAACAAAGCCCAAGTTTACCGGCCAATACATAGAGGCCTATGGTGATCAACACGTCGTGGATGGTCGCAGCAACGGCTCCGATCCCAAAACCAAGTTCGAAACGGAGGGCAACGTACAACAAGATCCCGACAAGGGAAAAGGCCACGGCCAGCCAAGCGTTTTTCTGGATGTCCTTGCTCACGGAACCGCCGATCTGGTTCATCCCTTCTAATTCAAGGCCTTTCTCGGGGTAGGTTTTCTGAAGGTTATCAAGGAAAATTTGCCCTTTGTCCGCATCGACTTGGATTTTCAAATGCTCTTTCCCACCGCCCATTTCCTGCGTGAGGAAAACGGAGGCGTTATTGACGTCATCCAACTTGTCACGAACCGCATGGACTTCCGTTTCGGTAGGGAGGATTTGGCCATCGGCAGCCATGATAGTTATTTCATCACCTCCGGTGAAGTCGATGCCCATCACGCCACCAATATTCATGCCTGCATAGAGAAGGCCAAGTACAATGAGCAACCCGGAACCAACCATGAGGGGCTTGCGGCGCTCAAGGTATTTCCAATTACGGTCATCCGGGATGAGTTTAAGCCCAAGAACCTTTTTCAGGCCAGCCCAGTGGACAAGGATTTCAAGGAGGAAGCGGCTGACAATCAAGGCGCAAAAGACGGACGCCCCGATCCCAATGGCCAAGGTGAGCCCGAAACCCCGTACGGGGCCAGTTCCCAGGACATAAAGGATGCCAGCTGTGATCAAGGTAGTGATATTGGCGTCAACGATGGTGGAGAACGCTTTTTCATAACCGGCCTCCAAGGCATTCTGGATACTCTTCCCGATGTCCAGCTCCTCACGGATCCGCTCGAAAATCAGGATGTTGGCATCCACGGCCATACCGACTGTCAGGACGAGGGCGGCCACGCCGGGCAGGGTGATAGTCGCGCCCAGGCTGGCCATGACCCCCAGCACCAAGACAATGTTGAGAACGACACTGGCGACGGCCACTATGCCGCCAGCAAAGTAGTAGACCACCATGAAGGCAACGACCAGGAGTGCGCCCCACTTCACTGCTTCGATACTTTTCTTCTTGGAATCCTTGGCCAAAGTCCCGCTGACTTCATACATTTCCCCAAGGTCCAACTCCACGCTGAGGGGGTTATTCAGGACATTGGCCAGCTCGATGGCCTCCCGTTGGGTAAAGGCACCTGAGATCTCCGCGCTCCCGGCAATCCGCTCCCTAACGGTTGGGGCGCTCCGGACATCCCCGTCCAGTACGATGGCGAGCTGGCCGGGGCCTTGGTTGCGGAATTGTTTGTTTTCTTCGGCGATTTCAGCCGTCACAGCGGTAAACTTCTTTTGCCCTTCCCCGGTAAAGTTGAGGGAAACCCTGTAGGACAGGCCTGTCTGGTCCAGGGTGGCCACAGCACCTTTCACTATGTCCCCGGCGGCATAGGGACGTTTTTCAACTGGGTAGAACATGTCGTAGGTTTCGCCGGTTTCCTTATCAGTAGCCTCGTAACGGAGATAAACATAGCCAGGCTCAAGTTCCGGGACGCCGGGGCTGTCCGGGGTTTCCGGGGGAGTCAGGACACGGGCTGTGCGGTGGACTTTCCGGAAATCGAGCTTGGCCGGTTTCTTGAGGTCATGAATGGCTTCGGGGTTGGACTTGGAATCCACGCCGGGAAGCTGGATTTCAATCATGTCGTTACCACGGGTACGGATCACGGGTTCGGCCACGCCAAAGGCATCTAGACGCTTGCGCATGATGCGGATGACGTCGGCCAATTGCTCCTCCGGGTTAGCATAAATGAGCCGGCCTTCGTCCTCAGAGCCGGATTTGCCAAGCCGGAGGGTGTAGGCGATACCACCCTTTAAATCTAGACCCATGCGCAGGCGCCCCCGGGAAAGTTTGAAGAGTTCCGAAAGCAATTCCTCGTTCCGTTTGTCCCGGTTGGCGATGTCTTTGTATTTGTCAGCCACCCTGGGGAAGAACTCTACAAAATTTACCCCTTTGGTACGGGCATTGGTAAGCGGGTTCTTAGCATTTTTTCCATAATACAGGCCATCGTCCCGTTTCTCCACTTCAAGCGAGGAGAATTCCTGGAAGTTCTCAGGCTGCTTGCCCTGGGGAAGGGTTGTGGCCTTGCCGTCCACATAATAGGTGAAGCCTTCTTTGCCCATTTTCAAAAGAGCCAGGTAAACGGAACTTTCCTCCCCGGACTGGATCTGGGACTGGGCTTCGCCGACAACGCCGGACATGCGTTCGTTTACTGCACTGTCCGCGCTGTATTGGGGTTGCTTATCAGCCAGGAATGCTCCGAACTCCTGGTCCTGCATGGGGACAAGGTTCAAGGACGCCCAGAGAACGACCAATGCGCTGACGATGACTTTCCAGAGGATTTTTCCGGTCATGGGAGGTAAAAAAAAGAGGATTGGAGGGGTTGGGGTGGGAAAGGATTACTTAGAGTCTTTTTTCTCGGGGGCGTCTTTGCCCTCGGAAGCATCTTTGTTCAGGCAGCTCTGGATTGCGGATTTCTCCAGCTCGACTTTCGTGCCTTCAGCGATTTTAAGGACGATGCGGTTATCCTTCACGCTTTGGACAATGCCATGGAAACCACCGATGGTAACCACCTTGTCCCCTGAGGAGAGGGATGCGATCATCTTTTCCTGCTCCTTTTGCTTTTTGCGCTGGGGGGCGATGATTAGGAAGTACATCCCGGCGAAAAGGCACCCCATCATGATGAGGGTACCAACGGGGCTAGCAGCGCCACCAGGGGAAACTTGGGCCAAGAGGAATGATAAAAGGGAGGGAGCCATAATATGGTCGGGTAAGGCGGTTAGGCGCAATGATAGTAGAAATGGAGCGGGATAGGAAACCAAAGCAGGTTGAAAATGCAACTCTTATCCGGGGTAATTTTGACAGGCTTGGGAAATGGTGTGGAATGCAGGCTAAAGCAGGGGAAAACCCGGCTTCCTGCCTCAGTCAAAGACAATAGTCTTGTTCCCGAAGACAAGGATGCGGTTTTCCAGGTGCCAGCGGACGGCGTGAGCCAGGACGAGTTTTTCCAGGTCGCGCCCGTTACGGATCATTTCGCGGACACTGCGCCGGTGGCTGATGCGGGCGATGTCCTGGTGGATGATGGGACCGGCATCGAGGTCTTCGGTCACATAGTGGGCAGTCGCCCCGATAATCTTTACACCGCGTTGGTAGGCTTGGTGGTAGGGTTTTGCCCCGGCGAAAGCTGGAAGGGAGGAGTGGTGGATGTTAATGACGGGGCAGGCGCACTTTTGCAGGAAATCCCCGGAAAGAACCTGCATGTAGCGGGCAAGAATGATGAGGTCTGGGTTGTATTGGGCGAGAGCCTGGAGTTGTTCCGCCTCTCCTTCGGCCTTTGCGCCGGTCCCGATGGGGATGTGGTGGAAGGGCACACCGTCTCGCTCTGCGAATTCCCGGAGGTCGGCATGGTTGGAGACAGCACAGACTAGGTTACCATTGTACTCCCCTGCCCTGAAGCGTTGGAGGAGGTCGTGGAAGCAGTGGTCTTGTTTGGAGACCATGATGGCTACCCGTTGCCGGTCTGTAGAGAGGGCGGTCTTGGTTTGCATGCCCCATTCCCCCCGGGCGGTCCCGGAAAACCGGGCGAGCATCTCCTTGGGGTTGTTCTCGCCAGGATCCCACTCCAGGCGTTGGAAGAAGACGTTGTCCAGGTGGTCGTGGTGCTGGTCGGCGTGGAGGATGTTCCCTCCATTACCAAAGATCCAGCCGCTGATGTTGGCAACGATCCCCGGGCGGTCAGGCCCGGAAAGTAGGCCGACCAGAGTGGTACGGGCATTGAGCTCGGCCATGGTTCAGACTTCCTTGCCGTAATCTTGGAGGCTTTTGACGGAAAGGGCTTTTTCCCGCATGGCGCGGATTCCGTTTACAGCGGCTTGGGCGGAGGTCAGGGTCGTCATGATGCAGACGTTGTGCATGACGGCTTCTGTACGGATCTGGTTTTCGTGCTTGCGGGGGATTTGGCCAGCCGGGGTGTTGATGATCAGGTCCACCTCATGGTTTTTCAGCTTGTCCAGGATGGTGGGCCGGCCTTCGCCGATTTTGAAGAGTTCCTCGACTTCCACTCCCGCTTCCTCGATCAGGCTGGCAGTCCCGGAGGTGGAAAAGATTTTGAAGCCCAAGCCCGCGAGTTGCCGGGCAACTTCCACCGCAGCCTCCTTGTCCCGGTCCTTAACGCTGATGAAGACGTTCCCGGATACAGGAAGGGAGGGTTTGGCCGCCATCTGGGATTTGGCGTAGGCGACGCCCAGGTCTTCGTCAAGACCCATGACTTCGCCGGTGCTTTTCATTTCGGGGGAGAGGGTGACATGGGCACCCCGGAAGCGGGAAAAGGGGAAGACGGACTCTTTGACCGCCCAGAACGGAGGATGGATCTCCTCGGTGAACCCAAGTTCTTCCAAGGTGGCACCTTCCATTACCCGGGCAGCCATCTTGGCGAGGGGGCGGCCGATGACCTTGCTGACGAAAGGCACGGTGCGCGATGCCCGGGGATTTACTTCGAGGACGAACAGCTCGCCGTCCTTGACCGCGAATTGCACGTTCATCAGGCCGACGACATTCAGCTCCTTGGCCAGGGCGTGGGTAGCTTCGCGGATCGTGCCGACCATGGAGTCCCCAAGGGAATGCGGGGGCATGACCATAGTGGCGTCCCCGCTGTGCACCCCGGCATACTCGATATGTTGGAGGATACCTCCGATAACAGCGGTTTTGCCGTCGCTAATGCAGTCGACATCCAGCTCGATGGCCTCGTCCAGGAATTTGTCCAGGAGGACGGGCCTGCCTGGGGCGACGCTGAAAACCTCGTCCACAACCGCCCGCAATTCGTTTTCGTCATAGACGATGAACATGCCGCGACCGCCCAGGACAAAGGAAGGGCGCAACAGGACAGGATACCCGATGGCCCCGGCCTTGTCGGCTGCTTGCTCCGGGGCGAGGGCGATGTCGTTTTCAGGTTGTTTGAGGCCGATTTTGTCCAGGATGGCCTTGAAGTGCTTCCGGTCTTCGGCGATTTCAATGTCCTCCGGAGAGGTACCGATGATGTTGACACCGGCTTCTTTGAGGGCCAGGGCGAGGGTCAGGGGGGTTTGCCCACCGAACTGGACGATGGCTCCATCGCATTTTTCCTGGTGGTAGATCTCCTGGATATCCTCCAGGGTGAGGGGCTCGAAATAAAGTTTGTCGGAAGTATCGTAGTCCGTGGAGACGGTTTCGGGGTTGGAATTGACCATGACGGTCTCGACTCCGATCTCCCGGAGCGCAAAGGAGGCATGGACACAGCAGTAGTCGAATTCAATGCCTTGGCCGATACGGTTTGGACCACCACCGATGATCATGATTTTGCGGCGGTCGCTGGGGGTTAACTCGTTTTCATCCCCGTAGGAGGAATAAAAGTAAGGGGTGCGGGCGGCAAACTCGGCGGAACAGGTGTCCACCAAGCGGTATTGGGTATCGATCCCAAGCTCCTTCCGCCTGGCCGCAACTTCCTGGATCCCGCAACCAAGGAGGCTGGCAAGCTGCGGTTCGGAGAAGCCCCATTCCTTGGCACGCCGGAGGACATCCGAGTCCAGGCTGGCAAGGGATTGGCCGGCCAAGTACCCTTCCATTTCCACGATTTGGCGCAATTGTTCGATGAACCAGGGGTCGATCCCGGTCACTTCGAAAATCTTCTCCGGTGAGATCCCGGCCAACAGGGCAAGCCGGAGATGAAAGACACGATCACAGGAGGGCTTGCGGATATTGGCCAACAACTCTGAACGCCCAGGGATGTTGGACTTGTTGATGTGCTTCCAGTCGGCAAAGCCGGTCGCCCCGATTTCCAGGGAGCGGAGTGCCTTTTGGAAGGATTCTTTAAAAGTCCTGCCGATGGCCATCGCCTCGCCGACAGACTTCATGGCGGAGGTCAGGGTCTGGTCGGTCTGGGGGAATTTCTCAAAAGCGAAGCGGGGGATCTTGGTGACGACGTAGTCGATGGTCGGCTCGAAACTGGCCGGTGTCTCGCGGGTAATGTCGTTGGGCAATTCGTCCAAGGTATAGCCGACAGCTAGTTTGGCGGCGATCTTGGCAATAGGGAAACCGGTGGCCTTCGATGCAAGCGCCGAACTTCGCGAAACCCGGGGGTTCATCTCGATGACGACCATCCGCCCGGTCCTGGGGTTTACGGAGAACTGGATGTTGCTCCCTCCGGTCTCGACCCCGACTTCCCGGATACAGGCGAAAGAGGCGTCCCGCATAACCTGGTATTCCTTGTCGGTCAAGGTAAGGGCTGGGGCAACCGTGATGGAATCGCCGGTATGGACGCCCATGGGGTCAAAATTCTCGATGGAGCAAATGACGATGCACTGGTCCTTGTGGTCGCGCATCACCTCCATTTCATACTCCTTCCACCCGAGCAGGCATTCTTCGACCAGCACTTGGGTGACCGGGGAAAGCTCCAGGCCGTTAGCCACCATTTCTTCAAACTCTTCCCGGTTGTAGGCAATGCCGCCGCCCGTGCCGCCCAAGGTAAAGCTGGGACGGATGATGACGGGGTACTCTCCACCAATTTCTTCCTGCACGGCCAGTGCTTTCGCGACGGTTGTTGCGGTATCCGAACGGGCGACATCCAGCCCGATCTTAAGCATCGCTTCCTTGAACAATTCCCTGTCCTCGCCCTTCTCGATGGCGGCTTGGTTCGCCCCGATCAGCTCCACACCATATTTGTCCAAAATACCCTTCTTTGCTAGGTCGAGGGAAAGGTTTAGGCCGGTTTGCCCGCCCAAGGTGGGGAGGAGGGCGTCAGGACGCTCCTTTTCGATAATTTTTTCCATGACCTCCACCGTGAGCGGCTCGATGTAAGTGACATCGGCGAACTCCGGGTCGGTCATGATCGTCGCGGGATTGCTATTGGCCAGGATGACCCTATACCCCTCTTCCCGTAACGCCT
Source organism: Opitutia bacterium (assembly GCA_038125285.1). GTDB lineage: Bacteria > Verrucomicrobiota > Verrucomicrobiia > Opitutales > JABJCN01 > JAYPDO01. The sequence goes on along the minus strand of JAYPDO010000034.1, from coordinate 2,522 downwards.
TGCAAGCCTGTGTCCCCGAATAATCAAACTCGCAGGCCTGGCCAATGATGATTGGCCCGGAGCCTATAATTAGTATGGATTCAAGGTCTGTTCGCTTCGGCATTGAGAATCAAAAAAGTGCAAAAAATTGCGGGAGGACACAGCATCTGCCGGGAAATTTCAAGCCTCGCCCAATGAGAAGACAAAAAAACATGAAAAGTACCCTACCCGCCTTTTGGTTCCTGTTGGTCTTGCTGTTGCAGGCACCCTGCCTTGGGGAAACCCTTCCTCGCGCCTCGGATTTAAAGGAAATCGAAAACTTGGTCCATGCGGAAATTGAGAAAGGGACTATCCCGGGCTGTGTCCTGCATATCGAAAAGGTAGGCTACCCACCCTACACCAAAGCCTTCGGAAACCAAGCGCTCGTGCCAAAGGAGGAACCCGCTGGCCTGGACACCATTTACGACGCAGCCTCCCTGACCAAAGTCCTGGTGACCGCCCCTGCCATCCTCCAGTTGGCGGAAAACAGGCAGCTTGGATTGGACGACCCAGTATCCAAGTACATTGACGGGTTCACGGGGGATGGGCGTGAGGGGGTAAAACTACAACATTTGCTTCTCCACACCTCCGGTTTGCCCCCTGGCCTGCCCCTGGATCCTCCATGGGAAGGTCCCCAAGAAGCCATCCGTCTGGCTTGCGGGCAAACCCTCCGGAGCCAACCAGGGGAAAAGTTCGTTTACAGCGACATCAACTACATCTTGCTTGGCGAAATCGTGTCGAGGGTATCCGGCGAAAGCCTGCGGGAATACGCACGAGCACACATCTTCGGGTCACTTGGGATGCGGGAGACCACCTACCTTCCGGACGCATCCCAGCTGCACAGGATCGCCCCCACCGACCATACCGGCCCAGAAAGTTCATTGGTGCGAGGATACGTGCATGACCCGACAGCCCGGTGGATGGGAGGCGTGGCCGGGCATGCCGGGGTCTTTACGACCGCCCGGGACCTGGCGAGGTTTGCCCGGATGCTCCTGGCCGGAGGCGAGCTTGACGGCAGGAGGATCCTCCAGGCGGAAAGCGTGGGCTTGTTGACGACAAACCAATTGCCCTCAGACTTTGGAAGCAAGCGGGGTTATGGCATGGACATCCACACCGGGTACAGCAGCCCGCGGGGGAACCTTTTCCCCGTAGGATCCTACGGGCACACAGGATTTACCGGACCGACATTGTGGATCGACCCGAAGTCCAAATCCTTCTACCTCCTCCTGACCAACAGGAACCACCCTCACACCAAAGCCTCCGTTGTCCCCTTGAGGAGGAAACTCGGCACGTTGGCAGCCCAGGCCCTGGATCCCCACAAAACCACCGTCTTGAACGGGATCGATGTGCTAGTGCGCGACAATTTCAAACCGCTCCACAAACTGAGGGTCGGCCTCGTCACCAACCATACCGGACGGGATGCCAAGTCGGTGCTGACAGCCGACTTACTGCAAGAATCCCGCAATGTCGACCTCCGCGCCCTCTTCAGCCCGGAACACGGGATCCGGGGCAAACTTGACCAATCTGACATCAGCGACTCCAATGACCCGGTCACCGGTTTACCCGTATTCAGCCTGTACGGAAAGACACGGAAACCGACCCCGCAGCAACTGGAGGGGATCGACATCCTGGTCTTCGACATCCAGGACATCGGCTCCCGCTACTACACCTACCTCTCCACCATGGGCCTTTGCATGGAAGCCGCAGCGGAAAACGGGAAAAAATTCCTGGTTTTGGACAGGGTCAACCCGCTCAACGGAGATTCCGTCAACGGCTTGCCGCTTGAAGGGGAAACGAGCTTTGTGCGCTACCACGACATCCCCATCCGGCACGGGATGACTGCCGGGGAACTGGCCAGGATGTTCAATGCAGAGAAGAAATTCGGCACAGATCTCACTGTCATCCCGGTCCAAGGTTGGGAGCGCAGAATGTACATGGACCAAACCGGCCTCCCTTGGCGGAACCCCTCGCCGAACATGCGGAGCCTCACCCAAGCCATCCTCTACCCGGCGGTCGGGATGGTGGAATATTGCAACCTTTCCGTAGGCCGGGGCACGGACGCCCCTTTTGAAAACCTGGGCGCTCCGTATATGGACGGGAACCTCCTCGCCCAACAATTCAATGCCATCGGCCTACCCGGCATCTCGGCGCTTCCCACCAGTTTCGTCCCGGAAGCCAGCAAATTCAAAGGGGAAACCTGCCAAGGCCTAAACCTCCACCTCACAGACCGGAAAACCTTCCGCCCGGTTGACGCCGGCCTGGCCCTGGCCTGGCTCCTCCACAAAGCCTACCCGACAAAGCTCGGGCTGGAAAAAGCGGATACCCTGCTGGGCAACCCAAGCGTACTGGAACTCCTCAAAGAGGGCGTGGACTTGGAATTAATCCTCGGCCAATTGACTGGATACGAGGCAAAATTCCAAGAGAGGCGCAGGCCTTACCTACTGTATCCAGAATGAGGAACGAATCCAGGTTGGGGGGGCAGGCAGGATCAAGGTTTACTTCAA